>JAITGJ010000006.1 GCA_031280705.1 Spirochaetaceae bacterium | reverse complement strand
GTGTTCCAAAACCCGGTTGGTTTCGGAACACGTCCTGCGGTTTCTCAGGCTAAAGCCTTATGAAACCGCGTTTTTAAGCGGAAGCTGTTCTGAAACTGAAGTTTCAGAACAGATCTATTCAGTTTTCGATGAAACGCTACGGCATTGACGCCCTGGGCGCGATGGCGCAGGGGCTTTTCGCGTCGCTGCTTATCGGGACGATCATCAGCACCCTGGGTGAACAGTTTGACCTGGACATCCTGCTTACCATCGGCAATTATGCCAAAAGCGCGGCGGGCGCTTCCATGGCGGTGGCCATCGGCTGCGCCCTGCAAAGCCCGTTTCTGGTACTATTTTCCCTCATCGCCGCCGGCCAGGCCGCCAACAGTCTGGGCGGGTCCGGCGGCCCGCTCGCGGTTTATTACGCACAAAAAACGCCGCATATAACCGGAACGTTATGCGCGATTTTCCCGGCGGGGCCGCTATTTTCTTGCCAGTTCCGTTACGCCGGTTACCAGTCCTGCGAGGTTCTGAATATCCGACGGGATGATTATTTTGGTGGCCTGGCCGTCGGCGACTTTTTGCAGTGTCTCCAGGCTCTTGAGGCGTATCAGCGCGTCATCGGCGGCAACGTCCTTGAGCATGGAAAGACCGCCGGCGGTGGCTTTCTGAACATTGAGAATCGCCTGCGCTTCGCCCTCGGCCTCGAGGATCGCCGCTTCCCGGGACGCTTCGGCGCGCAAAATTGCCGCGGCTTTTTCCGCCTCGGCATTCAGGATCGCCGCCTGCTTGGCGGCTTCTGCCTGTAGAATTGCCGAGGCCTTGCCCGCTTCGGCATTCAGGATCGCCGACGCCTTCTGCCCCTCTGCCACAAGCACCGCCGACTGCTTTTCACCCTCGGCCTTGAGAATCGATTCCCGCCGTTCCCGCTCCGCCCGCATCTGCTTTTCCATGGCTTCCTGAATACTTTTGGGCGGCGTAATATTCTTCACCTCGACGCGGTTCACCTTGATGCCCCAGGGGTCCGTAGCCTCGTCAAGCACGCTCCGCATCCGGTTGTTGATCCGGTCGCGGCTGGTGAGGGTTTCGTCCAGTTCAAGTTCGCCGATAATATTTCTGAGGGTAGTGGTGGCAAGATTTTCAATCGCGTTCCAGGGATTCACCACGCCGTAGGTGTAGAGTTTTGGATCGGTAATTTGCAGGTAGATCACGGTGTCGATCATCATGGTAACATTGTCCTTGGTGATCACCGGCTGCGGCTCAAAATCCGCAACCTGTTCTTTGAGAGAAACCCTGCCCGCGATGCGGTCGATAAACGGCAGCTTGACATGAATCCCTACGCCCCAGGTAGTGCAGTACGCGCCCAGGCGTTCAAGCACGCAGGCGTTTGACTGGGAAATGATTCTGACATTGGCAATAACCAGTATTAGAATAAACGCGATCAGCACAATAAACACATACGTCATGATATATCACTCCTTGAAAATAAACGCGCCGCGCCGGTTTTAGGGCGCGCCGCTGTTCCAGGCGAGGGGCCGGACAATGGCCGTTACGCCTTCGATCCGCACCACTTCGCATTTTACTTCTTCGCCTATTTCCGCGCCGTCTTCCGAACGGGCGGCCCAGATTTGGCCCGCGAGTTTTACTTCGCCCTTTTCAAATTCGCCGATTTTTTTGATAACCAGGGCGTGTTTTCCAATCAGGCTGTCCACATTGGTTTTTTCCCTGCCGGTTTTAAATTTTTTTACTGCCAGCGGACGGGTAATGATCAGGAAACCCGCGGAAAGGACCAGAAATATCAAAATCTGCGCCGGAAACGAAATGTTCAAAAACGAAAGAAATACCATAACAAGCGCGGCCAGGGCGAACCAGACCGTGGTAAGGCCGAAGGTGAACACCTCCACCAGTGCGAAAATGATAACCAGAACGGCCCATATCCAGCGGACCGGGACAAAGCCAAAATCAAACAGCATAGATGCCTGTAGTGTATGCTCCGTACCCCGCAGTGTCAAGAAAGCGGGGAGGGCCGTCCGCGCCCCGCCGCCGTGTCCGCCGCGCGTTCAGCCGGTAAGACCGAGCGCGCAGTCCTCAATGCAGTTGAGCAGGGCGCTTCGGATCAGGCCGCTCTCCATTCCCGCTTCGTCCAGGGCCGTTTGCCAGAGCCCGGCAAAGTGGGCGGCAAAACGCCGTTCCAGGGGGAGGCTTTTCCCGGTGAGAAACGATTCGCCGGGGAGGGAGCGGATAATCGCGTTTCCGGCGAATACCGCACGGAGCGCCGTAAGTATGTTTTTTTCGATGCGGGCGCAGAATACCATGGTCCCGCCGTGATGGTGGAATTTGCGGTGGACCGCGTAGTTCCACTGTTCCAGAGGCAGCCGGATGCGGGTAAGTATCTCCCGGCCCGGCGCGGCGTCTCCCGTCTTGTGCTTTTTGAGCCCCGGCCTCCCGCCGGAATTTTCCCCGGCCGCCGCGCCGGGCGTATAAAACCGGGCGGCGGAAATCCAGCGGGAGCTTTCCGCGCCGCGCAGTTCAAAACGCGCGTCCAGTGCGATAAGCGCCGCGGCCGCCCCCGGCGGGACGGGAGCGAAAACCGCCTTCCCTGAAACGGCGGCCTCTTCATGCGGGACGCCCCGGTGCGCGGCCGCCGTGTCCCCGGACAATGCGCCGTCTGACGAAGGCGTGCCGTCTGACGAAGGCGCGCCGTCTGACGAAGGCGCGCCGGTGGATGAAGGCCCGGCCTCCGGGACGGGCGCGCCATTTGATGGCGGGGGAGATGGCTCCGGCGTTGGGGCGGTTTCCCGGCGGGGCGCGGCGCCGGAGACAAGCCCGCCGATGGTGATAAGGTTTCTGAGCGGGGCGCCGGCCAGGGCGGTCAGGGTTTCGGTGAGTACGCCGGGGACGATTTTTCCCAGCCTGACAATCTCGTCAAGCCGCTTCATCGCGCCGATTTCGAGGTAGCGTTCCGTGCGGGTAATTTTGTGCAGTTCCTCAAGCCGGTCAAGGGAGATGGTATGCGGCGGCACGGGAAGGGAACCGGCGGCGGTAAAACAGCCGTTCCGGGGATGTTCCGCCAGGGCGCTTAACGAGGTACCTGCGGCCCAGAGGACGGCTTCGGGAAAGCGATCCCAGATGCCGAACAATTCCGGGAGGCTCCGGGGCGTATGAATGACACGCTCCGCATGCCGGGGCGGTTCAGGCATTCCGGCCATAGATCCTCCGCTGGCGAAGGGCCGCCACGGCCATAACTCCCGCCACAAGATTTTCCGGCTCCGTGCACCGGCATTTTACGTCCCGGTAGGCGGCAAGTATATCCTCCCGCGACGGGCGGGGAATACGCTCCAAAAGGGCGGACGCGGCAAGAATTTTGGCGGTATCGCAATAGCCGCAGGTTTCCACCCGCGCCTGGGCAAATCCCGCGGCGATGTCGTGGTATTCATCGGTTTGGGTAAAGCCCTCAATCGTGATAATTTCCCGGTCCCGGATCTGAAAGGCCGGTACCAGGCAGGAAGGCGTCAATTTGCCGTCCAGAAGCACGAAGCACGCGCCGCAGCGTCCGGAAAGGCAGCCCATTTTCGCGCCCATCAGCCTGAAACTGCCGCGCAGTATTTCGATGAGCCGGGTTTCTCCCGCGGCGTGTACGCTGACATCTTCGCCGTTGAGGATGAATTTAACCGTCATGATTTTTCCTCGTTTTTTTTCGCCTCCGCCGCGTTCCAGATGTCGCGGGCGGTAACGGGAATCCGGCAAAAGGAATGATCCATCGCCTGCGAAACGGCCTGCACCCAGGCGGCGGGGACGCAGTTAAAGGCCAACTCGTCTATACCGTTGGGGGGGGTAGAATCGTTCCAGATAAAGTCAATGTAAATGGGCGGCGCGTCCCCGGGATCGGCAATATTGTAGTTTTTGAACAGCGCGGCGGGAATTACGCCGTCTTCCCAGGCGATAATTTCCCGGGATGCCCAGCCCAGCGCCTGCACCACCGAGTAACGTACCGACCGCCACGCCTGTTTTTGGGAGAGGATTTTTCCGCCGTTCAGGGCGATCCACACGCCCCGCACATGGGGAGTATATTCCACCGGGTCGATTTCCACCTCCACCACCGCCGCGCCAAATCCCGTATGGGCAAAGGCGTTTTGATCGATCTGGACGGGCGGCGGAGGGCCGCTGTTTTCCGCGCCGTTTCTCTCCGGGTGGTTCCAGGAGGCGATTTTCGCGGGCCGGGTAGAACGCCGCACCGTGATGGGAAGCGGGTCGCGGAAGCGCTGTTTTCGTATCGCCTGGCAGGCAAGCTCCACCAGATGCGTAATCGTGGTGATATTCCGGGAAAGGGCCGACGGTCCCGCATCGGGAACCAGGTCCGTATTGCCGGAAACGATCCGTACGGCTTCCCGGTCAATGGAAAGAATTTCCGCGGCAAGGTTCTGCCAAATATTGATATATTCGCGGCTTGAAGAAACCATGCTGGTCCGGATCTCCAGTTCGCTGTTTTTGTCCAGCGTCAGCTCCACGGAATAAACGCCGCGATCCGCGCCCGGATAGAGAAACCCGCTTGACTGGTAGGCGGCGGCAATGCCCGCGCCCCGCAGAACTTCGCCCCGCTCCGGACCGCCGTGCGTCCGCCGGTACTGCCGGAGCGTTTCGTAGGAGGCCCATTTACGGTTAAAGTCTCCCATGGCGGCGGCCGTATCGATAAGTTTTTCGATGTACGGATCGTCCTGTAAAGGCGCGCCGATGGCCAGCGGCCGCATCATATTGATGGCGTTTTCCCGCCGCCACGTTACGGGATTAAGGCCCAGCGTATTGACGATGTGTCCCGCGTGGCTTTCCATGGCAAAAAATCCCTGCGCAAGGCCAAATCCCATAAAGGGGCCCATGGGCGGCAGGTTGACGGCGGCGGCCGTCCCTTCCACGCGGACATTGGCCTGGCGGTACACGCCGAGGGCGCCCAGACAAACGCGGTCCAGAATCTCGTCCGTGAAGACGCCATAAGCCCCCAGTTCGCACACGGCGCTTACCTCCTGGGCGAGGAGTTTTCCCCCTTCTCCCAGGGCGCTTCTGATGCGAATCTCAGCGGGAAAACGCTTGGGACTGTAGCGAAAATCCTCTTCCCGGCTCAACATGATCCGCACGGACTTTCCGGTGATAAACGCGGCAAGGGCCGCCTGGCACGCGAGCAGGGACGGGTACCATATTTTGCCGTCAAGATGCATGCCGATACTGGACGGCTCCACCGTTATCCGGTCCGCCGGAACGCCGAGCGCGCCGGCCACGGAACCGCGCACATGGAAAGCCCACTGGGTTGCCGCATGAATCGTGAGCCGTCCGTGGGGCGGCCCCTCACCGGACCACACCGCAAGCGCCCCGGCGGGTTCGGAGTACCAGTGTTCCTGGGAACCGGTGGAATAGACCGCTTCGATGATATCCTTTGCATCGGAAAAGGCCCGTTCCGTGCTGCCCGCCGTAATGCGCCGCCGGGCAAGTACCGGAGCGTCAGCGCCGTGTTCCCCGCCCCATAGGGGTGTTTCGCGTTCCGTACGCACGCGGCAATTGCGGGCGATTTCCTCAAGGTTATGCCGCTCCGTTCCCACAAGGAGGGCCACCGGCTCCCCGGCATAGGAAACGTGGCTTCCGGCAAGAACGGGCACGGACATTTCGTCCAGCGCGTTTTTCCCCGGTATATCTTCCGCGCGGATGAGCCAATAACCGGGGGGAAGCCGGGGGGCTTCGATACCGAGGAGCGTTCCCCGCGCAACGGGGGACCGAAGGGTGAGGGCAACAAGCGCGCCCGGCAGGTCTATATCATCTATGAACAAGTGAAAGCACCTCGTCCGCGACCCGGTTTATCTGGTTTTCCGTCATGCCGGGCCAAATGGGAAGGGAGATTTCCCGCTTGAACCTGTCAAGGGACGCGGGAAAATCGCCCGCCTCAAAACCGTAGCGGTTTTTGTACCAGGGCATGAGGTGCAACGGGATAAAGTGGACCGATACGCCGATGCCCCGCTCCTTTAGTGTATCAATAAGCGCGTCCCGGTCAAGGGCGGCGTCAAGGGAAAGCGGGTAGAGATGCCGCGCATCGCCGGGTCCCGTGGGCGGAATGGCAAGACGCGCCTCATGCCGGAAGGCATCGTCATAGCGGCGGGCGATAGCCAGCCGCATGGCGAGGAATTCCCGGGCGCGGCCCAACTGGACCCGCCCGATGGCGGCCAGAATATCGGGCATATTGTATTTATAGCCCGGTTCCACCACTTCGTAATACCATGACGCCTTCCGGTCGGTGTAGCGGTTCCAGACCTGCCGGTCGATACCGTGCAGGCGCATCAGGGAGACGCGGCGGGCAATTTCCCTGTCGCGCGTAACCACCATACCGCCTTCGCCCGTGGTGATGGTTTTTGTCGCGTAAAACGAAAAAACGCCCGCGTCCCCCAGCGTGCCGGCAAACTCCCCGCCGGGCAGTTCCGAGGGAAATGCGTGGGCCGCATCCTCAATCACCTTGACCCCGCGGCGGCGGCATATTTCCAGAATGGCCGCCATATCGCAGGGGAGGCCGCCGTAGTGGACCGGCATAACCGCCTGCGGGCGGCCCGTGGGCCCAAAGCCCGCGCCGCCGCCGTTCCGGGGCGGATAGGCGGGAAGTCCCCGGCATAGCCGGTCAAGGGTGCGCTCCAGGGCTTCCGGATCGATATGAAACGTTCCCGGCTTTACATCGATCAGCACCGGTTCCGCGCCCAGATAACGGGCAACCTCCGCGGTGGAGGTAAAGGTGAGGGACGGAACCAGCACCGTACCGCCGTTTCCCGCGCCCAGGGCTTCAAGGGCAAGGTGCAGTCCCGCCGTGGCGGAATTGACCGCGAGGGCGGCAAGCGGCGGCGCTTCATGGCGCGGAGCAAGAAAGGCGGCGAACTCTTCTTCAAACGCCAGCGCTTCTTTCCCCGTGGTAAGCCAGCGTGAACGAATTACCCGCCGCGCCGCTTCTTCCTCCTCCGCTCCCATAAGGGGGAGCGCGAACGGAATATCGTCATTCATGATGATCCGCCACAATGCCGGGAATATGGCTTTTAAGGATGCTCCGCAAAAGCGCGGCGTTCCGGTAGTGCCCGGGAAAAGCGGGGTCAAAGCGCACCACCGGACGGAGGGCGCGCGTCAAGGCGGGGAGGTCGAGCGTCGTCGTCTTCGGCGTCGCCGTTCCCGGCGGCGCGTTTCGTTCCACACAGAGAATGCGCCGGTATTCGGTCTTTACGGGACGTTCACCGGGCCACCAGAGGGGTTCGTCAAGGCGCTCTCCCGCGCGGCGGCCGATATACTCGATTTTAATATCCCGGTGCGGCTCAAATCCGTAAAACCGGATCATCTGTTCGGCTATATCCTGTATACGCACCGGCTCCCCCATATCCAGCAGGTAAAGGTTCCCGTTGTTGCCCACCCCTCCCGCCTTGAGCACCAGGGAGCAGGCTTCGGGGATAGTCATAAAGAACCGGCGCATTTCCCCGTCGGTTACGGTAACGGGGCCGCCCTTGCCGATCTGCTGGCGGAATAGCGGCACGATGGACCCCCGCGATCCCAGCACATTACCGAACCGCACCACCATAAAATTGCCGCCGGCACTGTCTTCGGTACAATTACTGTCATGAGGGCCTTGGTCATTAATGCCGCCGTCTGCCGGGACCGTCCGGGACCGCGCGGCGGATGCCGCCGCAAGGACCGCCTGCTCAGAGAGATATTTGGACGCGCCGTACACCGATACCGGTTCTACCGCCTTGTCCGTGGTGATAAGCACAAAACGCTTTACCCGGTGTTTCCGCGCGGCGTCCACCAGATTCATGGTGCCGAAAAAATTATTTTCGATGGCGGCGACAGGATTTTCTTCCATCATGGGAACGTGCTTGTACGCCGCGGCGTGAAAAATCACTTCCGCCTTGAGTTTTCCGATAATATAATCAACATAATCGCGGTCTTTAAGGTCCCCGATAATCGGCACAATCGCCGCCTTTTCGCCCACGCCTTCTTCCTGGAGCAGATGCAGTTCCCGGTCAATGCGATAAATCGAGTTTTCCCCGTGGCCGAACAAAAACAGCCGTTCCGCGCCGCCTGAAAGAAGCTGGCGGCAGAGTTCGCTCCCGATGGAGCCGCCCGCGCCGGTTACCAGCACGCGCTTTCCCCGGAGGTACGCAAGGCTCTGCTTCAGGTTTACCGTAACGGGCGTGCGGCCCAAAAGGTCTTGCGGATCGATGGAGCGCGTCTGCACAAGGTGCGCCTCGCCCTCGACAATCTGGGAAATGCCCGGCAGTATTTGTATGCGCTCAAACCCCGCTTTTTTGAGGATCAGGTACAGTTCCGCAAGGTATTCCCGCGAAACCGACGGCAGGGCGATAATCGCCTCGTCCGCGGGATTCATGCGGAGGAGCGGCGCGGCGTCCCGGACCGGCCCGAGGACGGGCACGCCGTTTATTTTTTTGCCGATTTTGGCGGTATCGTCATCGAGAAACGCCGCCACTTCTCCAAAAATCTTTTTGGCGCGGATTTCGTTTACCAGCGCTTCCCCGGCAAATCCCGCCCCGATAATGTACAGCAGTCCTTTCCTGGGCATTGTCATCTGTTCCCGCCGATCGCGCCGCGTCTCATGCCTGGCCCCGCACAGCCGCCGGTTGAATTATCTCAAAGGCCAGATCGATAGAAAAAGAATCATCGTAGAGATCGAGCTTGATCTTCGCCCTCCCTTTTCTTTTATCGACTTTGACTATCTTTCCCTCAAGCCCCAAAAGCGGCCCGTCCACCACCACCACCCGCGCGTTTTCGTTGAAGTAAACCTTTGAGGTTCCGGCCACGGGCCCGGCCTTCCGGATAAAGTGCAGGACCACTTCAAGGTCCCGGCCCTGGAGCGGGCGGATATTCCGGTTGCTTCTGAGAAAGCGAAAAAAACCGTCTGTGCGGCGGAAATCCCAGCGGCGTGTAAGAAACAGTTCCTCCCCGGCTTCAACAAAAATATAGCCGGGGAAAATCCCCGCCGTCCGCCGGACAATAACCCCGCGCCGCCTTTCGTCAATTTGCCGCCGGGGAAAGTGAATCTCCGCCGCAAAATCCGGGTGCAGGGAACGGAACAGCCTGATGTATTTTTCCTCGCCTCCGGTTTTCACCTGTATCGCGTAATAATTCATGGATGTGCGTCCGTATCATACCCGGAATGGGGCGCCGTGTGTAGTGCTCAAGCCGCAAAGCGGCTTGAGCTTGGGTTTTGCCGCGGGCAAAACCCCGCATCTGCTCTGCGGGAGATCCCTCCCGGCCTTCCCGCGCGGCCCTGCCAAGCCCCCCGATCCCGCCGTTCACCTGGCGCTGCGTCAACGGCCTGCGGCGCGTCCCGTATGATACGCGCCCCCCTGCCTGCATGATTATTCTTGCTTCCGAAAAAGAAAATAGCCGTTCTTATCACTGAACAGTTGGTATTCGTTTTCAATCATGCTATACACCGGCGCGTACCACGCGGGCAGGTGGTCAAAACGGCCTTCCTGGTTCTCTATGACGATTACCGCCGGTTTATTGGTACGCAAATCCGCCAGAAATTCTTCCCGCGCGCCCGGTTCATAATTGACGCCCGATGTTTGGTAGATATACCGCGAGGCCGCGTCTCTTTGGGTAAAAAGGTATATGCGGCAGGGAAATCCGAGAAATATTACCGTGTCCCCCGGCGCTGTTTGTTCATCAATAATTTT
>JAITGJ010000207.1 GCA_031280705.1 Spirochaetaceae bacterium | reverse complement strand
CCCGGTTGGTTATTTCACAAGTCCTGCAATTTCTCGCCCCGGCGCTACGCTTTGGGGCTGCGAAATTGCATTTTTTAGCGGAAGTTGTTTAACAACTGAAGTTATTAAACAACTCTAATGTATGCCGGACATGGAACAGGTTATGACCGGCATAAAGCAGGGCGTGAAGGAAGCCGTAAGAGAATCCTTTGCCGAAGCATGCAAAGCCCGGAAAGGCGTTGATGTATACGGCCGGGCGGAAAATGCCTGATGAGGCCCTTCAACAGGCAGAGGGCGCGGCCCTTTGATGGACTTAGGGCGCGGGGGGAGCGGTGATTTACCTTACCGGTCCTGTTTTTTCTCAAAGTGGGAAAATACCATGGTAAAGGTGGCGCGGCCCTGGGTTGCCGAGCGGAGATCCGTCATAAAGCCGAACATTTTTGCCATGGGGGCGCGGGCCTTTACCTCATCGCTGGATGATTTTTCGTTTACGGCCAGAACGTGGCCGCCGCGCTGGGTTACGAGGCTGATTACCTCCCCCACAAATTCCCGTGGGGCAAAAAGGTCCACCGCCATGATCGGTTCAAGGAGAACGGGCCCCGCGGCGCGGCACGCTTCGTCCGCGCAGAGGCTTGCGCAGGCTTCGTAGGCAAATTCCGTGCCGGTCAGTTCCGCATAACGGATATCCGTGAGGGTTACACCCGTGTCGATGCAGGGGTAGCCGAGCACGATGCCCGACTGAAAAGCGCCCTCCACGCCGCGTTCCACCGCGTCAAATATCGCCTGCGGGATGTCCCGCCGCCGCACGGCGGATGTGTAGCTGTTTCCCGCGCCCCGTTCCAGCGGTTCCACGCGGAGGGTAAGGGCGGCGGCGTTTTCCTTTCCCGCGAGAACCCGCGAAAATTCCTCCGTATGTTCGGTGGTTTTGCTCACCGATTCGCGGTAGGTTACCTGCGGGTTTCCCACCCGCGCGCCAAGATTGAATTCCTTGAGAACGCGCTTAACCAGCACGTCCAGATGCAGTTCTCCCATGCCGGAAATGATAAGCTGCCCGGTTTCTTCGTTTTCACGCGTGGTAAAGGTGGGGTCCTCCCGGGACAGGATCGCCAGCGCGTCCTTCAGTTTTTCCTGTTCGGACAGGGTTTTCGGCTCAATGGAAACCGAAATAACCGGCTCCGGAAACCGCATCTTTTCGAGAACCACCGGCCAGCCCTCGCTGCCGACCGTGTCGCCGGTCTGGGCGAGTTTCATCCCGATAATAACGCCGATGTCGCCCGCGGCAAGCGCGTCCAGGGGTTCGGATTTATTGGAGTGCATCCGCAGAATACGGTTTGCCCGCTCGCGTTTCTTTTTCCCCACATTGAAGAGGACCGCGCCAGGACGGAAGGAACCCGAATACATCCGCACATAGCAGAGGCTTCCCGCTTCGCGGTCGTTCTGGATTTTGAAGACAAGCCCCAGGGGAACGCCGTTGGGGTCGCAGGGGATTGCCACGTCCTCTTCTTTTTTAAGGTTGTGCCCCACCGCGGGGAGCGCCTCGTCCGGGGCGGGCAGGAAGTCGATCACCGCGTCGATGAG
Source organism: Spirochaetaceae bacterium (assembly GCA_031280705.1). Classification (GTDB taxonomy): domain Bacteria; phylum Spirochaetota; class Spirochaetia; order Treponematales; family Breznakiellaceae; genus JAISQV01. The sequence goes on along the minus strand of JAITGJ010000207.1, from coordinate 4,416 downwards.
GGGCTGCACCCCCATGTTCCGCCGGGAAGCCCCCGCGAGGACGGGAAGCAGTGTGCGCGTGAGGGCGGCCTTCCTCAGTTCTTCCCGGAGGAGGGCGGAGGGAATTGCCTCCCCCGACAAAAAAAGTTCGGTTACGGCATCGGAATGGGTGGACAAAATATCGAGGAGTTTTTCCCGCCATGCCGCCGCCTCCGCGGCCCGCTCCGGGGCGACCGGGCTTTCCCGCGTTTTTTCGCCGTCCGTGGCCGGATCAAAGCGGATTTCCTTCATTTCAAGGAGGTCGATGACGCCCGCGAAACCGCTTTCCCGGCCCAGCGGTATCTGGATGGGCGCGGTTTGGATACCGAGCTTCGCCTCAATGTCCGCAAGAACGGCGAAAAAGTCCGCGCCCACGCGGTCCATTTTGTTGACATACCCGACGCATGGCACGCCGTACCGCTCGGCCTGACGCCACACGGTTTCCGTCTGGGGTTCTACCCCCCGCACCGCGTCAAAAATCGCCACCGCGCCGTCCAGCACCCGCAGCGACCGTTCCACCTCGGCCGTAAAATCGACATGGCCGGGAGTATCGATAATATTGATCTGGTACTTTTCACCCGCCCGTTCCCACCAGGTTGTGGTAGCCGCGCTCTGAATGGTGATTCCCCGCTCCTGTTCCTGCTCCATCCAGTCCATGACCGCTTCGCCGTCGTCAACTTCGCCGATGCGGTGACTTTTTCCGGTGTAGTAGAGGATGCGCTCGGTCGTCGTCGTCTTCCCGGCGTCAATGTGCGCCATGATGCCGATATTTCGCATGGTTTTCAGCATGATATGTCCGTTGTTCGCGCAGCCCGCGCCCGTTTTACGGCTGCCGTTCCACCGCGTTGTTTCATAATCAACATTATGAACAACTTCCACTATTTTTTCCCCGAATACAGGGTCATTTTCATCCGTCCGGCGTTTGCCTTGATCAGGTTATACCAGATTGTTTTCTTTTTGATAAGCTCCAGACGCTTCCGGCCCTCCGCGCGGAGTTTTTCGTAAATACGCACGGCGGCGCGGGACGTTTTCCAGGTTTGATGCTGGTCAGGCGGATAGATCTTCGTACTGTTCCGTTCCACTTCCCGGTCCAGTTCCGCCGTGTACGCCGGTACAAGCGTCCCGTACCGTTCCGCGATGCCGCGGGCATAATCCAGAATGAGGCGGTCAAAACGGGGGATGTGTTCCAGCACGCCGGTAATGTCCCGGAGCGCGTTTACGGCCTGAATATAGTCTTCGTGTTCCGTCCAGAGCGACCGGGCGGCCCGGCAGTACCGCGACAAAACGGCGTTGGTTACCGGCGCGGCGCCGTGTGGAACGGGGGCAAGGGAAAAGGCGGGCATCACCGCGGCCGTTTTGACCAAAAGTTCCATAAGTACGGGATAGACTTTCTGTTCCCAGAGATTGCCGTTTACCGCGGCGTACAGGGCGGAAAGCTCCGCGCCCAGTTCCTTTTTGTACCACCCGGCCCGGTCGAACACGGCCTCAGAGACGGGGAGCGTTCCGCCCTTGAAGCCGATGATCCCGGCGTCCATAAAGTACACCGCGTCCTTCCGGAAAAGCGCGCACGGCGCTCCGGCGGCATTTTCCCGAAGAAAATTCATCTGGACCTGCCTGCTCACCATCACCCGGGACTCGTCCGGCGACAATTCGCCCGCGCGAACCTGGAGGCGCGCGCCTGAATTGAGTAAAAAACCCGAAAGGCTGCCCTCTTCGGTGATGATGAGCGGGCTTGAGGTGTTGCCGCCGGTAATTCCCGCCGAAATCCTGAACGGCGGCAGAAAATGGGCGTCGAGGGAACGGCCCGCCTTCCCGCCTCCTTCCCGCAAGGCGGCTTTTTTCCCAAAGTAGCCGATAATGTCGAGCGTTACCGTCAGGGCGTCCGAAGCCGCGGCGGCGATGACCACGATCTCGTCCCCCCGTTCGCGGCGGCATACCGCGCCGGAGCGCGCGGCGATTGTCTGTATGTCGCCCGATATTACCCGGTCCAGGGAGTGGAGCCGGGAAAGATTTTTCCGCGCATCCTGACAGAATTGCGTGTAGCCGTGAATGTCCAGCATGGCGACATACAGGCTTGAAATTGAAAGGGTACGCTTTAAGTCTCCCGCTCCGGGGAAATGCGCGGCGGGAATGACCACTTCCTTCCAGAGCCGCCGGTGGGTTTCCGCGCGCATCGGGGCAAAACAGCCCCAGTTAAGCGCCCTGATAAGTTCAAAGGCCCGCATCAGGACCGGGCGGCGCCGGGCGTCCCGTGCAAGGGGCGCGGACAGTTCCACAAGCGCCGAAAAACAGGTAATTTCCCGGTTCACAATCGGGCCGGAAAAAAAAGAGAAAAGTTCGTCATCGGCCATGTTTTTTGTATAATCAGATATTTCTTTCACAATTCATTACCATAATAGCCAAAAATGCGTTAAGGTTATAACGATAAAGGCTTTTTCCGGGCGTCATGTTTTGAAAAAGCGGCCTTTTGCCGGTTCCCCGCTTCGCCCGGTCAGCATGGTCTGGCCGCGCGTTTCCGGTGGACGCCGCCCGGAAGGAAAACCATAACCGGATTGGGGAGTGATTATGGAAACCGCCGCCACGCTGAATGATTCGGGGATCGCGCTGACCGAGGCAAACCGCCCCGGCGAAGCGATTCCCCTGTTCCACCGCGCGCTCCGCATGGAGCCGGAAAATCCGCTGTTGTGGACCAATCTTGGTATCGCCTGGCAGCGGAGCGGCAACTATGAAGAAGCGCTTGCCTGTTTTTACCGCGCCCTGAGTTTTGAGGACGGCCTTGCGGACGCGTGGCTTTCCATGGGGCTGATTTATTACGAGCAGGAAGATTTTGACCTTGCCGAAGACTGTTACCGGAACGCCCTCCGCCGGGACGGCGCCAATCCCAAAGCCTGGAACAATCTGGGTGTCCTCTACTTTGTGGAAGGAAACTACGGGGAAGCCCGCCGCTGTTTTGAGGAAGCCGTCTGCCTCTTTCCCCTGTACCGCGATGCCCTGTATAATCTTGCGGATACTTGCCGCGAAACGGGAGATTACCGCGCCGCGGGAGAATACGCGCGCACCCTTTCGGAACTTGAGCGCGGGGGGCATTGATCCCGTCCGGGGGCGTGTTACAGGAGTACCATACCGTGAAAATCCTCTATATCGCGGAAATCACCGGGAAAGCGGGGATTCACGCGATAAAACACTGCCTTGCCGCCGCCAAAAAAGAGCACGGCGTTTCTTTTGTGATCGCCTGCGCCGATGGAGCCACGGGGGGGAATGGCCTTGGACGGAACCACGCGGCGTATCTCCACAAACTCGGCGCGGACGTGCTTACGCTGGGCGAATGTTGTTTTTATAAAAAAGATCTGGTTGAAAACATGGCCAGGCTCCCCTGGGTGCTTCGCCCGGAAAACCTTAACGCCCCGGCGCCGGGGCTGGGCGCGCGTGTCTACCGGACGGGCGCGGGAGGTGAAAAAATAGCCGTGGCCGTGCTCCTCGGTCAAAGCGGATTTTCCCGCCTCCACGGAGAAAATCCGTTCGCGCGGCTCCCCGTCCTCTTGGAGCGGCTCAAACAGGAAACGCCGTTCGTGGTGGTGGATTTTCACGCCGCGGCCACGGCGGAAAAGCATACCCTGTTCGCCCTTGCCGCGGGCCGCGCGGGAGCGGTTATCGGGTCCCACACGCGGGTCCAGACCGCGGACGCGGCGGTTCTCGCGGGCGTCGCCGTCATCACGGACGCGGGCCGGACGGGCAGCGCCGAATCGGTGGGGGGCGCGGATATAGAAAGCCGGATACGGGAATATCTGTCGGGGATTCCCGACTGGACAAAAGACGCCTGGCAGAAGCCCGAACTCCAGGGCGTGGTTATCGAGCTTGACCGGACGGGAAAGGCGCTTTCCATTAAGACGGTGCGGTATGCCGCTCCGCCAATGGCCCGTCCGCCCGCGGCGAACGGCGGCGCGGAGGATGCGGCGGAGGCTGACCCGGAGGAAACGGCGTGAAGCGGCGCGGCAGGGTTGAGCATGTGCGCGGGGAGACCATTATGATACGCGAAGAGCCGGGTATCGCCTGTTTCGGCTGCATGAATCAGGAATGCCGGGAAACCGGTCTGGTTACCGCGATTAACGGTACGGGCCGCCCGCTCGTTCCCGGTCAGATGGTGGAAACCGATATTCCCCTTGCGGGAGCCGCCCTGGAAGCCCTTTTTTCGCTTGCGCCGCCGTTCTTTGTTGGCGCCGCGCTGTTTACCGCCGCCGCCGGGGCGGGCCTCGCGGAAAACGCCCGCGCGGCCCTTGGCGTTCTGGGCCTCTTTGCAAGCGCCGCCGCCATCTATCTTTTCAGGCGGAAACGGCCCCCCGCATCCGGTCCCTTTGTTGTCCGTGTACTTGAATAGCCCGGTCCCTGCCTCCCGATAGG
>JAITGJ010000203.1 GCA_031280705.1 Spirochaetaceae bacterium | reverse complement strand
TCCTGCGGGAAGTGGCTTGAAATCTGGAACGACGTGTTCATGCAGTACAACAAAACCGCCGGCGGCGCTTACGAACCCCTCGCGCGGAAATGCGTGGACACGGGGATGGGCATTGAGCGCACCGTTACCATATTGAACGGCTTTTCATCGGTGTACGAGACGGAAATTTTCGCCGGAATTCGCGGCGCGGTGGAAAACGCGGCGCGTTACCGGTACGGCGGCGACAGCGAACAAGATAAATCCGTGCGGATCATCTGCGATCATGTACGCTCGGCGGTCTTTATTCTGGGGGATCCAAAGGCGGTAACGCCTTCCAATGTGGGGGCCGGTTATGTGCTCCGCCGCCTCATCCGCCGCGCGGTACGGCATGCGCGGAAGCTCGGCGCCGGGGACGGCCTCATTTCCGCCGCGGCGGACGAAGTTATCGGCAAATTCCGGGAACCGTACCCGGAACTGGCGGAAAACCGGGACTTTATCCGGGCGGAACTTGAGCGGGAGGAACACAAATTTCTCGAAACGCTCAAAACCGGGGAACATGAGTTTGAAAAATTGCTCCCCGGCCTCCTCAAAAATCCCCAAAAGGTCATGAGCGGGCGGATAGCTTTCCGGCTCTACGACACCTACGGCTTTCCCATCGAGCTTACCGCCGAACTTGCCGGGGAAAACGGCCTTTCCGTGAACCGCGCGGAATTTGACGAAGCCTTCAAAAAACATCAGGAACTTTCCCGCGCCCAGAGCGCCGCCTCCTTCAAGGGCGGGCTGGTGGATCAGGGCGAGGCGGCTACGCGCTACCACACGGCCACGCATCTTTTGCATAAGGCGCTTAAAACCGTGCTGGGCGATCATGTCGCGCAAAAAGGTTCGAACATCACGGCGGAGCGTATGCGCTTCGACTTTTCCCACGGCGAACCCATGACGGCGGCGGAAATCCGCGCCGTTGAAGATCTGGTTAATGTCCAGATACGGCGGGACCTTCCCGTCGGCGTGGAAGTGATGAGCCTTGACGCGGCAAAGGCAAGCGGGGCCATCGCCCTGTTCGGGGAAAAGTACGAAAGCCAGGTGAAGGTATACACTATCGGGGATTTTTCCCGGGAAGTCTGCGGCGGCCCCCATGTGGAACGGACGGGGACCCTCGGAGTTTTCAAAATCCAGAAGGAGCAGAGTTCCTCCGCCGGGGTACGGCGTATTCGTGCCGTCCTGGTAGACGGCCAACTCTGACGGACGGTTGCGTTTGTGCGGGGAAGCCCGCGCGCCGGATCGGTGTTTTCCGGGCGCGGCGTAACGCCGTGGGCCTTCGTTTGGTTTTTGAGGTGAATGTGTGATACAGTGGCGGGAACGTATATTTGTTTTTTGACAAAGCATCCGCCCTCTATATTGTAAGGAATGACTATGAAACGGTGTTTTTTATTGACAGGTTTTCTGGTTTCGGTTACGGCGTTACTGTCCGCCCAGACGGACCTCCAGCCCGCGGCCATCGTGCGCCTTACGCGGAGCGAGCCGATTACGGTGCGGCAGGTCAGAACCGAGGCGGAGAAGCTTGAGACCCAGCAGGGACGCGCCCTTACCCGGGAGGAACGCCGCCAGGTTCTGGACGCGATGATTAACGAGCGGCTTTTCCTCCAGGCGGCGGAACGGGACCGGGTCGTCGTGTCCGACGGCGAACTGGGCCAGCAGATACAGCAGCTCCGGGAGGCGCTGGCCCAAACCGCCGGACGGCAGCCCTCAGACGCGGAATTCGCCGCGGCCATCCAGCAGGAAACCGGGCTGGATCAAAACGCGTTCCGGGATCAGCTCAGGCGGAGCCTTACCGCCCAAAAGTACCTGCTCTCAAAAAAACAGACGGAAATACAGGCGATTCAGGCCCCGTCGGACGCGGAAATTATCGAATTTTTTAGCGTAAACCGGACCTCGTTTATCCGGCCCGAAACGGTGCGTTTTTCCATGATCCAGGTGCCGTTCGGGACGGATCGCGCCGCCGCCCGGACGCTTATCGACCGGCTTGCCCGGGACATCGGTCAGGATGTCCAGAAATTTGACGAGGCGGTGCTGGTCAGTCAGGCCGCGGGATCAAACCGGGGGTATCAGGGCGGAGACGCGGGATACATCCCCCGTAATCCCCAGGCGCAGCAGTCGCTGGGGCGGGAACTGCTGGACCTCGCTTTTGGCCTGCGCATCGGGGAAATTTCCCGCGTGGTGGAGAATCCGCAGGGGTTCGCCATCCTCAAAGTTACGGAAAAGTACACGATGAAAACCCTGGAACTGGACGATATCGCCCAGGTAGGAACCCCGCTTACGGTTCATGACTATATCGGGCAGGGGCTGTACCGTCAGCGCCAACAGGAAGCCCTGGTTCGCGCCCAGCAGGCGCTGGTTACGGAACTCAGAACGGGAAATCCCTTCCAGGTTTTTGAAGACCGGCTTAACTGGTAGTATGGCGTCCCGGAGACAAGGCCGTATTCTTGCCTTTCAGTCACTCTACTCATGGGAAGCCGGGGGCCAGGTTCTTCCTGTCCCGGAGGAACTTTTCGCCTTTTCCTGGCTTTCCGATGAAAAGATCGCCTCCCTTGAGCGGGGCACCGCCGCCTTTTCCCGCCTGCTCCTCACCGGAACCATTGAAAATATTGACGCCGTGGACGGCATGATACGGAATCATCTTAAAAACTGGGATAATTCCCGGCTTGGCAAGGTGGACCTCGCCGTGCTCAGGATGAGCGTTTACGCCCTCATGTTTGAGCGGGACGTGCCCGCCTCCATCGTGATTGATGAGGCGATCGGTATCGCCAAAGAATACGGTACGGACGATTCGTTCCGCTTTGTAAACGGGGTCCTGGACAGCATTCGCAAAACCATCCAGACCGGAAACGGTCAGACCGGCGACGGTCAGGCCAACCATGACCGGTATGTTTCCCCCGTTTCCGTGTTGCCCGTTCCCGAGCGGGAAGGCTAACCGTGAAAAGGCGGGTAAAGACCCTCCTCCTTGAGATAAATCTTCTCGGGGCCGCCATTGCCCTGGTTCTTTTGGGAATTCTTGGCTTTACACTGATACAGCCGTCCGGGCGGCCCCGCGGGGGCGGGTTGTTTTCCCCCCGGCCCAAACCCACGGAGATAAGTTTTAGCCGCCTGCTCCGGGAGTACGACGCGGCGCGTAACGCCGGGAACGAGGGCGCGGTTCTGGGCCGCCTTTTGGATCAACTGGAAAGCCGCGCGCTTGGCGTGGAATCCCACCTGTCCGCGCTGAAACGCCGCCGGGCGCTCGTCATGGATGGCGGCGTCTCCTCCCCCGCTGAAGCATACCGGGACGCCGCGCTGCGGGCGGCGGAAAAGTTTCCCGCGTCCGAACTTCTTGCCGCCGTGGCCGCGGAGGCGCTTCTGTGTGCGGGCGATACGGCGAAGGCCGCGGCCTTTGCCGCCGCCCTCACGGAAGCGGATCTTTTACCCCTCTCGCTTGCCGTTTCCGTGCTTGCCGGAGACTATGCCTATCCGGCCGCTGCGCTCGCCAAACCGGAAAGCGGCGGCCTTTTGAACCGGACGGATTTTTTTACCACCGGCGCGGACGGCGGCCTCTCCCGCGCCGGGGAAGTTGTTATCCGGAACGCGGCTCTGCTCCGCGTTATCCGGGGCAATCCCGCCGGAGCGGCCCCCCTGGTCCAGATACTCACTTCCGCGCGTGCCGGGGACGCCGCCGGGGAAACGTCCCTCCGCTTTGCCGCGGAATACTACTACGATTTTGGAAACCCGCGCCGGGCGGCGGAACTGTTCGCGCGGTTTGGCGGCGAATGGGCGCTTTCCCGGGAAGCCGACGCCCTTTCTCTTGCCGGGGACAGCGGCGCGGCGGAGACGATCTGGGCCGTGCTTGCCGCGCCGGGCGCGGACGGCATTGTCCGCACGGGGCAGGATATATTGCAAAGGAGCCTCTATAACCTCGCTTCCGCGCGCGGCGCGGAAAACCGGGAAGCCGCCTTTGAGCGTCTGCTCCGGGCGGAGCCGAATCACCGGTACGGACTTATCGGCTATACGCGGCTTTTGCCTCCGGCGCGGGCCCGGGCCATTCTTGAAGGCGCCTCCCATGCAGACACCGATCCGCTTATCGGCCTTGAACGGCTCCGCCGCCTCCGGGAAACGGAGCGCGTGGAACGGATCATCCCGGAGACGTGGCTCCTCATCAACCGCCACCGGGACGCGCTCTCCCTGTATGAATGGGGGCTTTGGTATTTTGATTTCCAGAAACAATACGCCGAAAGCGCGCGGCTCGAAAAAAGCCTTGTTCAGTACGCGGCGCTTAACGGCGGTGAGCCGGACGCGCCTTGGCTTGATTTTTACCGGGGCCGTGCCCTGATACGGGCGGGGGACTATGCCGGAGCGGAAGCGGCCTTTCTCGCGCTTGTTAAGGAAGAAAACGCGTCCTGGGAGGCAAGCGCCAATCTGGGCCGTCTTCTTGAGGCCCGGCGTGCCCCCGCCGCCGCGCTTGCCCGCTATGAGGAGGCGTTTGTGCGCGCCGGGGGGAACGCGGAGAAAGCGCGGCTTCTGTACCGGATGAGCCGCGTACTCCGCGCCCTGGGCCGGGACCATGACGCCCGGATCGCCCTGGAAGAGGGGCTTGCCCTGGACGGAACAAACATCCTGATCGGCATGGAACTTAACCGTTTGGACAGCATGGGAATTTTCTAGGGTCCCCATTCCGGGCCGCGGCGCGTCCCCGGCGTGGATAAACTGCCAAACGCGCTGACAAATGTTGAATAATAGCCGGCATGGTGCTATGCTCTGAGGCATAAACGCTTTTATGGGTGTGATTTTTTTTGAAATTATGGAGGTTGATGATGATGAAGAAATGGGGTCTTGGCGGCCTGGCCGCGATGCTTGCCCTGGCATTGATAGCCTGCGACGGCATTGGCCCGGACGCGAATAATCGGGGAGATGCGGCGCAATACACGGCGGACGGACGGCGGCTGGTAAATTTGACGATTAGCGCCGGGGGGGGGGGGGGGCAGC
>JAITGJ010000185.1 GCA_031280705.1 Spirochaetaceae bacterium | reverse complement strand
AAACGGGGCGGTACGATTTATGGCAATGACGCGGGAGCCGACCGCAACATTGCCACGGCCGGCGGCCCGGCGGTGTTTGCCGGACGGAGCGATAATCTCACCGGGACCGGCAACAAATACCGGGACACGACCGCCGGGACCGGGATACGTATGTACTTCTATAATGGCGGCATGAACGATCCCGGCAGCACAACGCCTTCGTTCCCCGCTCTGGACACCACAGCCGCGTGGCTCCCGTAGGCTGTACGTCTGGCGGAAGCGGGCGTGTTACCTGCCTGCCTTGCCGCCCGCACAGGGGCGGAGGCAGGGGCGGCGGGCTTATCTATGAGACGGGGGAGACCCTGGCCGGCGCTTCCCCGTTCAGCGTAACCGTGGGACAGGGCGGCGCCGGCGGTCTTGGCGGCACGATAGGGAGCGCTTCGGCGGCGAGCGCCGGTCAAAATTCGGTCTTTAATAACAAAACAGCCATAGGCGGGGGCTATGGCGGCAACCCGCAGGCTCGTATAGGCGGGGGCGCCGGTGATACGCTGAGCGGCCGCGCTGGCGGCGCAGGCACTTACGGTCAGGGGAATGACGGTGGAGGCGGCGCATATCCCAACACTGGCGCGGGTGGCGGCGCGGGCGGTACTACCTTCGGTTGGGGCTTTGGCGGCGAAGGCAGGGCAATCAATATTACCGGCGGAAATGTCTACTATGCCGGTGGTGGATCACGGTCCGCCTATTCCGGCAGAAATAATGGCGGCGGCGGGGCAGGTACCGGGGGCGCGGCAAACCGCAAAGGCCAGGACGGCTTGGGCAGCGGCGGAGGCGGCGGAGGAGGAGCCGGCGCGAGTGATAGCGGCGGCGCCGGCGGCAGCGGCGTTGTCATTATCCGCTTCCGGCAGAATTAGCGCGGGCCGCAAAAGCCTAAGTCCGTTCGCATGGCCCGGGGCTGCTCAAGCCTCGCAACGGCTTGAGCGAAAGGCCGGGGAGGCCGATAAACAAAATATGCCGAAAAAATCCGGGTTTTTATGCGCCGTTATCGCTGTTTTGGTTTTCGCGCCGCCGTCCCCGGGTCGTCTTGCCGCTCAGGAAACGGCGGATCTCCCCCGGACGTTCCGGCTTTTCACGCTGGGCATGACGCTTGATGAACTAAAAACCGCCCTCGCCGCAGACGAACTTATCAACTTCCGGGGGGACCGGGACGTGTCTTTTTTGCCGCGCCGGGAAGAAAACCTGGTAGAGGCCACGGGGTTATCGTTTATCCGCCGGGTGTTCTTTCAGCTTCTGGAAGGCCGGGTGTTCATTATGGCCTTTACGCTGGACGGCGCACTGGTGGATCACTATTCTGTGTATACCTCCCTCGAAAAAAAATACGGCGCGCCCGTGCGCTTGACCCCCCGCGAAGCGGTATGGGAGACGGCGGGGAGCCGTCTTTCCCTGGAGCGGCCCCTCACGGTAAAATATATTGATATGGAAGTATTTAACCGGCTGATTGCCGGATCGGAAACCGGTTCGGAAGCGGAACTTTTCCTGCGCCAGGAATTCCTCAATGATTTTTAGGGCGTCAGTTTTTCTGCTGATTCTGGCTTCCGTTACCGGCACGGCGGGCTGTGCGGGCAATTCAGGCCGGCCGCAAAAACTCGCCGCGCGGGAACTGTTCATTGAACGGAGTAACGGGGAGCGTATCGCGGTCCGCGCGGAAATCGCCCGTACCGAAGAAGAACTGGGCAGGGGCCTCATGTTCCGCACCGCGCTTGCCGACGGAGAAGGAATGCTGTTTGTGTTCCGGCAGGATCAGATTCTTTCCTTCTGGATGGAAAACACCCTGATTCCCCTTTCCATTGCCTACATTGCATGGAACGGGAAGATACTGGAAATGCACGATATGCGGCCGCGGGACCGCACCGCGATACGGTCAAGCCGCTCGGTGCGTTACGCGCTGGAAGTACCCCGGGGCTGGTTTGACCGCGCGGGAATTATGCCGGGAGATGTTCTTCTGCTTGATCCCCTTCCGGCTTCCGGGGAGTAAGCGGGCTTCCGGGGCGGGACATTTCCATTCTGACATGGTGGATCAGCATGGCCAGTTCCAGAAGGAACGCGGGCGATCCCGCGCGGATATGTTCGGTGTTGCCGCTCTTTGCCGAGTCTTCCAGCATTTTTGCCTGCGCCGCGAGTTCCACGGCTCCCACCGCATCGCTTGCGCCCTTGATGCCGTGAATCAGAGTCGTGTAGTCCTTGAGATTACCCTCCGTAAGGCACTGCTTTATATCCTGAATCCGTGAAAGATTTTCCACGCAAAACAGGTCCAGCGCGCCGGCGTATGTTTTCCAATTGCCGCCGCACCGGGAAAGCCCCTCTGCCGCGTCAATGCCGGAAATGCTGATATGGGGAGGCGCGGCCTGTTCCTGCCGGTGAATGGGCGCCTGTTTCTTTTCATCGGGGAGCCATTTGTCAAGCGCATGTTCCAGTTCCATCAGGTCAACCGGCTTGGCAAGATAATCATTAAAGCCATTTTCGATGAACAGTTCCCTTGTTCCCGAAACGGCATTGGCGGTCAGGGCGATAACCGGCACCTCGTCAAACCAGGGATTGTCGCGGGCCATGCCGCGCAGTTGCCGCGCCGTTTCCATGCCGTCCATGCCGGGCATCATGTGATCGAGAATGATGATGTCGTAGCGCTTTTCCCGCGCCAGACGCAGCGCGTCTTCTCCCGACCCGGCGGTATCTATCCGCATACGGTAGGGGGCGAGCAGTCCCTGCGCGACTTTAAGGTTGGTGGCAACATCATCAACCACAAGCACGGCCGCGCCCGGCGCGGTAAAGTGATAATCCGCCCCGCGCCGAACGGCGGCATTCCAGGCGGCGGTTCTGCCGTTGAGCACATTCGCAAGAATGAGCGTATGAAGCGGCGTGTTGATGGACCAGGGATCGGGCGACGTTTTGCCGTATTCGCTTATCCGCATCAGTACCGGCGGCTGCTTTTCGAACACGGTTGTATGTATGATTTTTTCCGCGTTTTCAAACAGAAAATGGGACACCATGACGTGGCTGTAGGATTCCCTGTTGAGGGCGTCGATAAATTCCGCCTCCTTTATCGCCAGCGTACAGGCAACCCCAAGGTTCCGCGCGGACCACGCCCACGATTCGCCGTAAGACTGGCGGGTGGTATAGAACAGTATATTTTTGTTTTCCGGATTTTCCACCGCGGCAAACCGGTCCTTTGGTTCAGGCACAAATGCCGCGCCGGAGGTCCAGCCTTCGCCGGGGAGCACGGCGGTTTTCTGGGACACCGTTACGGTGAATGAAGATCCCATGCCGTATTCACTATCAACAGTAATTTTGCCGCCCATAAGCTGACAGAGATTCTGCGCTATGGGAAGGCCGAGTCCCGTGCCTTCAATCCCCGCGTTGATATCGCGGTCAAACCGGGAATAGTTTTCAAAAAGCCGTTTTTTATCTTCTTTTTTTATCCCGATGCCGGAATCGGTTACGGTAAATTTGAGCGTTACCCGGCCCCATTCGGTTTCGCCTGCAACCGAAAGGGCGATAAATCCTTCGCGGGTGTACTTGACCGCGTTTGACAGCACATTGGTAAGTACCTGCCGGAGCCGGACAATATCGCCTTCAAGGGCATCGGGGAGGGCGGAATCAATGTTGGCAATAAACATAACCGGTTTTTCCATAATTTTTGCGCGGGTAATGGTAATAACGTCATTGAGCAGCGAAGAAAGCCGATACCCCACGGGCGTAATTTCAATCCTGCCCGATTCTATTTTTGAAAAATCCAGTATGTCATTTACGATCGTAAGAAGATTTTCCGCCGCCTGTTTGATATTTGCCGTGTGTTCATATACTACGGGATTGATTTCTTCGCGGAGTATCAGTTCCGCCATGCCGATAATCGCGTTCATCGGCGTGCGGATTTCGTGGCTGGTATTTGCGAGAAAAACGCTTTTTGCCTGATCCGCCGCTTCCGCCCGGCGGAGGGCCGTCTCAAGCTCGCGGACCGTTTCCAGCCCGGCCACGGCCGTTTCGGCAGACACGCGCTCCGGTTTGTTTTGACGGTTCAGCCGCCGCGCAAGGGCGCCCGCCACAAAGAGCAGCGTCAGTACGATGGCGCCTCCGCCCATCCATATCGCCATTTTTGTATCCTCGTTATAAAAAACGATACCCCCCCGGAGATAAAATTTCAGCATTTGGACGGTTTTTGTTGTGTGTATTATCCCCTGATATGCGCCGTAAGCAGGGCGAAATGGCGTATTTTTCCGTTTTTTGGCGAAATCCGTGTCTGTTCATAAAGTAACCGGTTTTATGGACAGACACTACCTAGTTTATCCCCGGCGGGATCCGGCGGCGTTCCCCGGATAGTGGACAAGGCCGTTCCGGTCCGGCAAAAACCCCGCGTCCCGGAGCGCGGCGGCCCAGGGGCTTTTGAGGGCGTTTTCGCCGTTTATTTTTTCCACCGTGATGCGGCCCTGCCGGGCGCGGACGAGAAAATCCAGAATCGCGGGCATGTCCCCGTCATGCGGGGGTACGAACAGGTCGAGTTCCTGACCGCCGCGCCGCGCGGCGGCGGCAAGTTCCGCGCCCCGGAAGCATAGCCGCGATGCGGGGGTACGCGCGGGCAGGCGGCCGTGCGGGGCAGCGGCGTCCGCGATCTCAATATCGAGTCCGGCAGGGCTCGCGCTGTCCACGGCATTCATCCAGTAGACGCCCCGCTCATCACCCGCCGCTTCAAGTTCCTGCTCAACGCCGGGCCGGGCAAATTGCAGTGAGTTAATCCCGCCAAAATACCGGCCCACGGCAACTTCTCCGGCAAGTTCCATGCGGCGGAGCGTGGGAAGCAGGGCGCTCCAGGAAAGGGCGCTCGTTTCCCGCTCCAGAAAGGGCCGGGCAAGCACGCCCCAGCGATCAAGGAGAAGCCGTACCCGGTCGCGGTTCAGTTCTTCCGCGTCAAGGCTGTCCATTTCAAGGCCCTCGTCCCGCGCAAGCGCATACCAGCGGCCCGGAACAAGCCGGCCGGCGCGCGGGCCGCTCCTCAGCGCCCGCGGGATATGCCGCCTTCCGCGCCGGGCGGACCGGGAAATTGCCTCCCGGAGATCAGGCGGCACAAAGCCATGTTCCACGCCCCGGCGGAGCGGCTCAAAACTGTCCGCGGCGATAAGGCCCGCCCATACCGCCTCCCAAAAAATTTCCAGGGCGGCGCGGGTATCCAGCGCGAGCTGGTCCCGGATTTCAGGGAAATCACGGGGAATGTCGAGAAAGCCCGATGCAAGCAGCCCGGCAAAGGCGCCCTTTTCCGGCGTTGCGCCGGCTTCCGGCGAAAAAATGAGGTCCAGTTCATCGCTGTTTGCAAACCCTACCCGCTCCCTGCCCGCGGCAAACCAGAGGAGATTTCCCCGGCCAAGCTCCCGGTCCAGCGCCGCGCCGTCATAACCCGGTTCCCGCGCGGGAAAGATGTCGCTTTCCCAGAGGGAAAGCGGCGCGGTAAATAGACGGAGCCGTTCCCAGGGAAACCCCGCCGTTTCGCCGTGCAGAAGACCCTGCCGCCGCGCCAAAAAGGGAACGATAAGCGCGGGCGGCCGTTCCGGCGTGTGTGGCCGCGCCTGTTTTCGCGCAAGCCGGAGGAGCATTTCAAAGTTTTCCCGGTCGCATACAAGATGCCCCGCGCCGGACTTTTCACCAGGAATGGCGTCGCCAGGAATGGCGTCGCCAGGAATGGTGTCGCCATATATGGCGAGCCCGCTTATCAGGTCTCCCGTTTCTTCAAGGGCGTGGAGCGCGTCTGCAAGCGGGGGCGGGGCTGTTCCAAAGATCGCCCCGATACGGTCAGGCAAAAGGGGGCCTTCAAAACGGAGCCAGGGGCCAAGAAAAGCGAGGGCCTCCCCTGCCCAGGAAACGGCCTCTTCCCGGTGTACCACGGAAGCGATGGCGGCCCCCGCGCGGCGGATCACCTGGATGCGCCCGCCGAGACTTTCGTCCCGCGCGAGCGCTTCCCGGAGTTCCGGCGGAAAAAACGCGGAAAGCGTTTCCCACTCGTCCAGCGGAATCGCAATACGCTCACGCACCCATTCCCAAAGGCTTTTTTCATCATGAGGGGCCCAGCCTTCTTTTTCGCGCCTGAGCCGGGCGCAAAAGTCCCGTACCTGGGCCGCGTCCAGGCGGGGCCGCTCCGTTTTCCCGTCCAGCGCCTCGCGGATGATCCGGTCCGCGAGCGAAACACGCCCGCCGTCCGCCGCATTCTGGAGGTCCGGACGTTCATCGTATTGATACATGAGGCGGCTGGTATCTTTCCAGAGGATTTCCCGCGCAAAGGGCGAGGGCGCGCGCCGCGTAAAAAACGAAAAGGTTACCGCGCCGGAAACCGTGTCATTGAGCAGCGCGGCAAACGCGGCAAGGTCGAACCGGTCTTCGAGACATTCCCGCCATGCTTCGGCAACAGCGGGAAAATCGTCAAACCCGAGGACCGCATCGAAAAGCCGCCGGGAGCGCTCCCGGGTGATCCACAGGGGGAGACGCTTGCCGGGACTTGTTTTGGGAAGAAGGAGCGAACGTTCCGCCGCCTCCCGAAACGCCGCGCCAAAAATGCCGGAACTTACCAGACGGCGGCGAAACAGGTTTTCTCCCCGCGTATTCCCGGCGAGCTGCTCCAGCGCCCGCCGCAGCAACGCCTCCGGGCCTTCATCGGACGGCGCGGGGATCATTATCATAATGGCGTTGTCATCAACGGCGCTTTCTATCCGCGTCCCCGCGTCATTTTCAAGCAGTTGGGAAAGGGCCATCGCCAAAGGATGATTGACCGCCCCGCCCCGGAAGGTGTGCAGAATCACCGGAACAGCGCCGGGGCGGAGCAGCGGATCGGTTATAATCTCCACCGGAATATGGCGCGGGCCGGGAAGCGGCGCTCCCTGCTGGGCCTCCTTCTGGCCCAACAGGTATGCGGAAAGCACCCCGGCGGCTTCGCGGGAAAAACACTCCGGCGCGTCCGGAAGCGTTATCCAGCCGCCGCCGTCGCCGTTGCCGCCGTTGCCGGTAAGGGCGCTGCCGGGCCGGGTGTTTTCGGCGCGGTCGAACGCCGCAAGAATTTCGAGCATACGCCGCGCCAGTACGGGGCTGCGGAATACCGCTTCCGCGTGGTAAAACGGCACGGCCTCTTCCCGCAGCGGCGAAGGAACCGCCGTTACCGCTTCCGCGCCGATGGCGGCGATAATCCACGATTGGTTCCCGAATTCAAAGCGGTCGCCAAGCCGCCGTTCCCACACAAATTCCTCATCAAGCTCGCCGATTTTTGTGCCGTCCGCGAGCCGCAGGGAATAGTACCCCCGGTTGGCAATAACGCCGCCTGACGTATAGAGAAGCAGCTGCACACCGGGCGCCGCCTCAAGCATATCCCCGTCCCGGTAGAGGCGGTTTTTGAGTTCCCGCACACGGCTTTCCGCGTAATACCCCGTGAGCATTTTTATGGTCTGATCAAACGCCGCGCGGGTGAGCGTGCGGAACACCACAAAACCACGGAGCGTCCGGTACAGCGCATCACGATGCCAGCTCTGTTCCACGCACAGTTCAAGAATCACCTGCGCAAGCAGGTCCAGTGGATTCTTCACGGGCCGCGCCGGTTCGATTTCCCGTTCCCGCACCGCCCCCACGGCGGCGGCGGCCTGGAGCAGGTCAAGGCCGTGGAACGGAATGATGCGGCCCCGGCTTTCCGCGCCCGCCTGATGGCCCGACCGTCCAATCCGCTGAATGGCCGAAGCGGCGCTTGCGGGCGTTCCCGCGAGAATGACTTCATCGGCGCTGCCGATGTCGATGCCAAGCTCAAGCGATGATGTTGCCACCACACAGGGAAGCGTCCCCCCGGCCAGGCGCTTTTCCACGGCGCTCCGTATTTCGCGGGAAAGGGACCCGTGGTGCGCCCAGGCAAGGGGCTCCCCGTCCGTATCACGGTTTATCAGCAGGGCGATCCGTTCCGCCCGCTGGCGCGAATCGGTAAAAACAAGAACCGTGCGATTTTCCCGTATCCGCGCGCGAATCGTGTTTACCAGCGCCGTATAGCGCTTCCCGTACCGGTCAACCATCGCGGCGGCATCCCCGGCATCGCCGGGACCCGGCGGCGTTTCTCCCTCGTCCCCTGCGGGGGAAGGAAAATCAACAACCAGCGTAATGCGCTTTTCCGCGGCGGGCGACACAATCGTAACGGGCCGTTCCCGCCACAACCCACGCTCCCCGTCCACCGCTTCCAGCCCGCCCACCAACTCCGCCGCCGCGCCCGGGGGATTTACCGTGGCGGAAAGGCCCACCCGCTGGAATTCCCCGGCGTGGCGGGCGAGCCGGTCAACCTGACAGACCAGAAAGGCCCCCCGCTTGCTCCCAAGCTCCGCGTGCACCTCGTCCAGCACAAGATAACGTACCGTGGAAAGAGCCGCGCGTCCCCGTGGATTAAGCAGCAGAATGGCCAGACTCTCTGGCGTTACAGCAAGTATTTCCGGCGGCGTATCCAAAAAGCGCCGCCGCGCCGCGGGCGGAGTATCGCCGGAGCGTGTCTCCACCCGGACGCGGGGAAATGACGCCCCGTGCGCGGAAAACCACGCCTCAAGGGACTCAAGCGGCTCAAGCAGATTGCGCCGTATATCCTCGTTGAGCGCCTTGAGGGGCGATACATACAGTGCTGAAAGACACCCCGCCGGATAGGAACCGTCCGCAAACCGGGACAGCGCCGCGAGAAAAGCCGTAAGGGTTTTGCCGCTCCCTGTGGGGGCCAGGGCAAGCACGTGCTCCCCCGCAAGGATCCGGGGCCAGGCTTCCTTTTGGACTGCCGTGGGCGCTCCGTACTGTTCCGCAAACCACGACTCAATCAGGGGATGAAACACACCGGCCATGCCTGCAATTATGGCGGAAGCGCGGGGAAATAAAAAGATAAATCGCCGCCGCTCAATGATGCGCGTCCGGCCGCCGTTCCGCCCAAAAGAGGCATCCATGCCGCTTTTGGGCACTTGACCGTTTTTACGAACGATGGTAGCATACGCTCGTAATGAAAGCGTTTGAGACGGCAAAGCGTAATATGCTCCGGAACAGCCAGATTTGGCACGGTTCTTACCCACACAC
>JAITGJ010000177.1 GCA_031280705.1 Spirochaetaceae bacterium | reverse complement strand
ACTGCCCCGGACGCCCCAAAAATACACAGAAAACATGGGATGCGCCGCCTTCTTCAAAAATTATGACCGTCCAAAACCATGCCGCCGGGGATTCCGGACAACCCTGTCTCAGGGGGCATTTTCCGCATAAGCCCCCGGTATCCGGAGCCTGGCCAAAGGTAAATACCTTTCAGACAAGCCCGCTTTACCGGGCCGCCCCGCAAAACCGGTGTTTTGGGCGACCATACCTATCACCATCCAGTAACAAAATCATGCCACAACCGGGAAAGAAATTTAAGGGGCCGCCGCGCCGGATCCGGTTTCGTCCAGCATTCTGACAATCGAATCGACCTGACTGCTCATCTTGATCCGGTCTTCCGCGTGGGGAAGATGATCCGCCAACTGTTCAAGATACCGGAGCACTCCTACCAGCCGGGAAAACGTCCCGTCCGGCCCATCAGTCCCGCCCCCGTCCGGCGGAGAACCGGCTTCACTGTCCGGCGCGTTCCCCGTTTCCGGCCCGGTATCGCCGGAAAAGCCGCCCTGATCAGTAAGCGCGGCTGTCTTGCCGCCGCCGGGATCAGGCGCGTCAAGATGGTCATCATAAACGCCTTGGGAAATGACGCCGGTATTAACGCCGGCGGCGCTTTTAACCGGGCCGTCATCAAAGCCGTCCCCGCCATTACCGGCATCGTCCGGGGCGGGGTTTTCTGCGGGAGCGTCCCCGGCTCTGACCGCGCCGTCTCCGGCAAGGTCTTCCCACGAGGAAATATTTTCCAGCGCCTCGATGATGCCCTCAATCCCGCCGCCATTTTCATCTCCCGTAACAAACCGCGCCGCCTGGGGCGGCATGAATGTAACAAGATACCGAAAAAAACGAAAAAGCCCCCGAACCTTTTCGAGAGAAAGCAATCCGGACGGCGCCTCAGAAGAGGCCGCTTCATTCGGGGCGGGTGCGCCATCATCCGCATCCACAAGCAGTCCCGCCGCCTCACCCGGCGCTCCATCCGGGGCGGGTGCGCCACCGTCCACGCCTGCAAGAAGGCCCTCCGCCTCACCCGGCGCTCCATCCGGGGCAGGTACGCCACCGTCCGCGTCCGCAAGAAGGCCCGCCGCCTCACCCGGCGCTCCATCCGGGGCGAGCACGCCACCGTCCGCGCCTGCAAGCAGGCCCTCCACTTCACCAGCCGTTTCATCCGGGGCGGGTGCGCCGCTGTCCACGCCTGCAAGAAGGCCCGCCGCCTCACCAGCCGCTTCCTCCGGGGCGGATGCGCCGCCGTCCACGCCTGTAAGAAGGCTCTCCGCCTCACCAGCCGCTTCGCCTGGGGCGAGAGCGCCGCCGTCCACGCCTGCAAGAAGGCCCGCCGCCTCACCAGCCGCTCCATCCGGGGCGAGCACGCCACCGTCCACGCCTGCAAGAAGGCCCGCCGCCTCACCAGCCGTTTCATCCGGGGCAGATACGCCGCTGTCCGCGCCTGCAAGCAGGCCCGCCGCCTCACCCGGCGCTTCCTCCGGGGCGGGTGCGCCGCTGTCCCCGCCGGTAAAAAGGTCATCTTCTTCGGTGATTTCAAACGGTAACGCGCCGTCCGGGGGTCCGGCGGCTTTGGCGGACACGGCGGCTTCGTGGGCGGCGCGCAAAACCGGGTTATCCGGGGCCGCGGAAAGTCCCATGCGGAGAAACCGCTCGGCCTTGTCCCACTCCCGGAGCAGAATGTGCATCGCGCCTAAATTGACATAAGCGGGAATCAGGGCGCTGTCCGATTCAACCGCCCGCGCGAAGGCCATCGCGGCGGATTTGAAATTCCCCAAATCGCGGTAAATTTTTCCGAGCGTATACTGATATTCGGCTTTTCCGGGATTACATTCAATGGCGTCCAGAATGGAGCCCAGGGCATCCTGACAGAGCCCTTTACGGCGGTACACGATGGCAAGATTATTCAGGGCGTCGGCGTCACGGCTGTTTTCCGCGATGAGACCGGAAAAATCAGCAACCGCCCCATCCAAATCGCCCGCTTTGGCCCGCCCGATTCCGGCGGCCAGCGTGTTCAACGGAGCATCACCCTGAATGTCCTGGCTCATTCAATCATCCTTAACGGCCGCGCGGACACCTCCCGGGAAAATTCCCCCGCATGAAGCGTTCCGCTTGAATCATAAGCGGAAACGGTAAAATAGTAAAGAACGCCGTTGGAAAGTCCTTCGATGCGCAGGGAGGTGCGCTTGCCCGCGTTGATGGGCGAGGCGCCCGCCCGCGCGGCAGTCCCAAAGTATTCACCGCTTTCCGTGCCGTAATAAACGAGATAACCGTCCACATGCCGGTCCACGCCCGCGCTCCAGGAAAGTTCCACCACGCCATCCCCGGCTACGGCGTTTATCCGTACGGGCGGACGCGGCGGAGCGTTGGCCAGCCACACCAGACGGATCTCTTCAAGCCAGGGCGTATTTTCCCCGTCCCCGGAAGGATACAGTTCCACACCGATTTGCACATAGCGCCCCCGAAGATCGAGGGCGGCTCCCGGCGCGATGGGACGCCACACGCTTTCTGACCCCGGCCAGGGAGTATCGGCGGTACGCGCGAAAAAACGGATCGCCGAAGCGTCAGGAAAATCGAAGCGGCCGGTTTCGTCCGCGGGGGTAAAGAAGGCGGGAAGCACTTCCCGCCGTCCGTCGAGGAAATTCCGCAGCAAGCCGGCCCGGGCGTCGATCGTTACCACACGGCTGCCGGGCTCCCCCATGTCGAGAAACGCCGTTTCAAAGCGGCCGCCGGCGGGCGGATATTTCCGCCCACGCCGTTGTTCGCCCGCGCCGCGATCAACGACAGCCCCGGGATCCGCCGGAGAACCTGAATAAAAGCGGAATTCGTCCATAAAGCCCGAATACCGGCCCCCCAGCACCATGCGGCTTCCCCGCCCGATGATGGGGGTATACACCTCCGCTCCCTCCCGCCCCGTAGACGTGAGGTACACAAGGCTTTCGGTTACGCCGTTCACCAGGTATTCAAGGCTCCCCGTGGCGGCGGTAAACCGGACTTGATGACGGCTCCACACGCCGGGCGTTACCGGCGAAATACCCGTTAAGGACGCGCCAAGGCGCCGGTCGTCACGGGAAGAAGCGAAAAAATTATGAAACGTCCATTCAAGCCGGTCCCGTGAAGCGGCGCACTGTATCCACTGCGCCTCGTTGGCCCCGTCCGGCACGGCGCGTACCGCGGACCAGTACAGAATCTGCCCGCCGGTTTCCATATTCACCGGCCGGAGCCAGAATTCCAGGGTAAAATCCGTAAGCCGCCGGTCCCGCGCAAGGAGCGCCCCGGCGTTGACCGGCGTGATTACCAGCGGGTCCACATCACGCGCGGCGGTGGAAACAAGCGCTCCCGGCCCGCCGGTGAACAGGGCGGCCCCGCTTCCCGCGCGGGCATAGCTGCCCGGGACGCTCTCGACGCGGGGCGAAACCATTATCGCGTAATGCCCCGCCGCGTCGCTAAACCGGTCCGGGCGATCCTCGTCAAAGCTGAGGGAAAGGTCGATACCCGCTTCCTCCGCCGGGGACGAATCGAGGAGCAGCACCGCGTGGGGGCGGTACCCCGTAGAAGAAACGACGCCCCGGCGGGTTTCCACGGCGGACCAGCCCGCTTCTCCCCCGATGATGAGGGTGCGTTCCCCCAGGGCAAAGAGGCCGCCGGAACCGAAAAAAAGAACGCCCGCAAGGGCGGGACCCAAAACCCGTGTTTTCATAATTACACTTTCATATTATTATCGGTTGAAGAACCTGAAAAACTTCAACTTTGCGGGTTCAACCGCGTATTTCGGCGTCCGGCAGGCGCGAAACCGCGCGGGTTACGGTAAAAGCGGCCGGGTGGCGCGCGGCGAAATGCGCGCCGGCGCATACGCCGGCGGTTATGTTATAAAGAAGAAACGTGAAAAAGACTGAAGCGCAAAGTACAACGGGATTCCCCGCGCCGGATCAGACGGCAAGCCCCCGTGCGGCGGCCCGCAACGCGCCTCTTGAGCCGGGGGTGTATATCATGCGGGACGGCGAGAACCGCATCATTTATGTGGGGAAGGCGCGGATTTTGAAAAACCGCCTCTCATCCTATTTTTCCGGCGAGAAAGATGTCAAAACCGCCACGCTCCTCCGGCACGTCCGGTCCATCGAAACGATCATCGTCGCCAACGAATATGAGGCGCTGCTCCTGGAAAACACGCTGATAAAACAGCACAGCCCCCGGTACAACATCAACCTGAAGGATGGCAAAACCTACCCCGTGGTACGGATCACGAACGAAGCGTTTCCCCGCATCTTCCGCACCCGCCACATTATCGAGGACGGCTCCCGGTACTTCGGGCCTTTCCCGCAGATTCCCGCGGTGGACACCATGCTCGCCCTGGTCGAAAAACTGTTCCCCCTGCGTAAATGCCGCTCCCCCTGGCAGCAGCTAAAAAAGCGTACCGGTCCCTGCCTTTACTACCACATGGGCCGCTGCGCGGCTCCCTGTACCGGCAAGATAACGGAGGCGGGCTACCGGCGCCACGTGGAACAGGTCGAAAAACTGCTCCGGGGAGAAACAGAATCCCTGCTTGCCGGGCTTGAAGCGCAGATGCGGGAAGCGGCGGAAAAACTCAATTTCGAGCGGGCGGCACAGATACGGAACGCGATAACGGCGATTGGGGAGCTTTCCACGGACAGCACGGTCATTGATTTCGATCCGGAAAGCCGGGACTATATCGCCTGGGCGGAAGAAAGCGTGCTTGCCACGTTTACGGTTTTTTCCATGCGCGGCGGCAAAATGACGGGCCGGGAACTGTTCCGCACGCGATCCGCGGCGGACATGGCCGAGACGCTTGAAACCTTCATCACCACCTACTACACGCCCGGCCGCCCGCCGCCCGCCCGCATTTTTTTGGCGGAAAACCTGCTTCCCGGCCACCGGAACGGTCTCCGGAACGGTCGCCGGGACGGCGAAGGAACCGAAAGCGCGGCGAATTCCCCCGCTCTCCCGGCCGGCCCAAACAGTGGCATCGCGGCCCGGCTCGGACGGTGGTTTACGGAACAGTTTGGATTCCAGCCGGCTTTTCCCGCGCCCGCCGAACGCCGCCACCAGACGGCCCTCGCGCTCGCGCGGCAAAACGCCGGGGAAGACCTCCGCCGCCGGCTCAAGGAACGGGGCGCGGGTCCCGCCCTCGACGAACTGAAAACCGCGCTCGGCCTCAAAAATCGCCCTGAGCGTATTGAAGGTTTTGACATCGCCCAGCTTGGCGGGCGGTACCCGGTGGCGTCTCTCGTCTCGTTCCGGGACGGCGTACCCGACCGGAAAAATTACCGCCACATGAGGCTCCGCACGGTGATCGGTATTGTGGACGACTTCGCCTCCATGCGGGAAGCGGTTGAGCGCCGGTATACGCGGCTCCTCAAAGAGGGCAAGGAGCCGCCGGACCTGATACTGATAGACGGCGGTATCGGGCAGGTCAACGCGGCAAAGGGCGTGCTGGACCGGCTCGGCGTGGACAGCGATATTGCCGGACTCGCCAAACGGGACGAAGAACTGTGGCTGCCCGGCGCGCGCGAACCGGTGCGCCTTTCAAAACGCGCGGAGGCGCTCAAGGTGCTGCAGTTTGTCCGGGACGAAACCCATCGCTTTGCTACCTCGCTCAACCAAAAACTGCGCTCAAAGGATATACTGTTTTCCGCGCTTGAATCGGTAGAAGGCATCGGGCCGAAACGCGCGGCGGCGATCATGAAAGCGTACGGCAGTCTTGAAGCCATCGCCGCCGCGGAAAGCGCCGCCCTCGCGGAAAAATGCGGCGTCAGCGCACGCGCCGCCAAAGCGGTCCGCGCCGCCGCGCGCCTCGCGCTGGAAGATCGCCGGGCCGCCGGAAAAAGGTTCGCGGATAAAAAAGCCGGTTACGGAACGGGAAACGCCGCCGCCGAATCGCTCGCGGACACGGCCGCGCTCGCGGACACGGCCACGCTCGCGGACACGGCCGCGGAGAACGCGCCTGATTATGACGGGGAAGCGTAACCGGTCCCGGCAAAGCAGGCGTGCCACAAAAACCCGGCCCGGACGGCCCTATCGAAACGGACGCCGGGCGCATCCGGCCTGAGCGCGCTTGAACACGGAGGCCCGGTTCGCTATACTGCGAAAAGGTTTTCCAGCGGCCCGAAAACCGTATAACGCTCGGCCGCGGCGGTCGGCCTGCTACCCGCCTTACCAAAACGGGAGTTTTTATGTCCTCCGCCATTTCCACCCGGGACGCCCGGCAATTCCGCTGTATCGGTTTTGTAATGACCTTTTTTGTCGCGGTGCTGATCGTAAGCAATATCGCTTCTTCCGCAAAAATCGTCAGCCTCGGCATTTCGATTTTCGGCGTTCCCCTCGCCTTTGACGGGGGAACGCTCCTCTTTCCGCTTTCCTATGTTTTTGGCGACATACTCACGGAGGTATACGGGTTCCGCGCAAGCCGCCGGGTTATCTGGACAGGTTTTGCCGCCCTTGCCGGTACGTCGGGGGTGTTTTTTCTGCTCCGCACGCTCCCCGGCGAACCCGGCTGGGAAATGGCGGCGGGGAACGCCGCCTACGACGCGATTCTCGGCGGCATGAGTTCCGGGGGCATTGCCGCGGCCAGCCTGGCCGGGTACCTTGCGGGGGAATTGTCCAATTCCGTTACGCTTGCCCGGATCAAGGTTTTGATGCGGGGAAAAATGCTCTGGGTCAGGACCATCGGAAGTACGCTTATCGGGGAGCTTGTTGACAGCGCGGTCTTTGTATTTGTGGCGAGCCTCACGGGGGTGTTTCCATGGGCGGCGTTTCTGCCGCTCGTACTTACCAATTATATTTTCAAGTGCTCGATAGAGGCGCTGATGACGCCCGTTACCTACCTTGCCGTATACAAACTAAAAAAAGCCGAAGGCGCCGATGTGTACGATACGGACCTTCGCCTTAATCCGTTCCGGCGCGGGAAGTCCGGAGGATAACGGCGGGAAAGCGTTATTGTTTTGTAGAAGTAAAACCATGGACAAAATCAACAAGCCCCCGCCAAAGGCGGGGGCTTGAAAGGCGGCCCCTAAAAGGGGCGTACTGTATATAACCCGGCAGCGATGCTGCCGCAGAGTGTTATGCGCCGTCAATGCCAACATAAATGAAAAACTACTTCATAGCTATTTTTTAGCGGAAGTTGTTTAACAACTGAAGTTATTAAACAACTCTATTAAAGCCGCTGAATGAAAATACGACGCCGATATTTTTGCTGCTATTGTCAACATTATTTCTATCTGGCTGAACATTTTCTATAGATTCATTATTTTCTATATCGCGGTTATTTTCAAAATGTTCCTCTGCATTTATTACATTTATGGTGATGAACAAAAATACAAAAACAAGGCTTTTACTACTCATTATATACCTCCCTTTCTGTTATTCGTAGAATATACCATATACATCATTGTGTCAATAAAGTTATTCTGAAACTGCGCCACCTTGGCGAAGTCTCAGAACAACTTCCGCCTGAAAACGGCAGATTTTGCGGATTTCTGAAAGAAATTTGCAGAATCCGCAAGGCTTGTCCGGAAACCAGCCGGGTTAGCGAACAAGTCCAATATCATTATAACTATTATAAAAATAATGGCGCCTAACCGGGCTGGAGAGCCCCTCCTTCCAGGCAGCCATGGACGGCGCCGCGTCCCTGGGCCGTGAGTACGGACTAGGGCTTGAGCAGCGCGGCGCTTTCCGGTATAGTAGGGGGACCTGCCGAACCGCGCCCTTCCGGCGCCGGGGAACCCGGCGGGTTAAGGAGGAGGACGTGAAAAATTTACGCGCCGCGCCGCTGATATGTGCCCTGGGGGCGGCGCTGCTCACGGCAGGTTGCGGCGGCAAAACGGCGTCCATCAGGATCGGCTTCAATATCCCCCTTACCGGGGATTCACCCATGATTGGGGAAGGCCCCCGGAATACCGGCGAGATGCTCCGGGAACGGATCAACGCCGGGGGAGGCTGGGACGTACGCGGCACAAAGTACCCCGTCGAATTCATCTATGTTGATAATGAGCTCAAGGCGGAGTCCGCCGTACAGGCCGCGCTCCGGCTTATCGAGCAGGACCGTGTGCTGGTGATGATCGGCCCCCAGGGGTCGGGCCGCGCCATTCCCGCCGGGCAGATTGCCAACGATAACCGCACGCCCATGATTTCACCCTGGTCCACCAATCCGGCAACCACGCGCGAGCGGCCCTATGTGTTCCGCGCCTGTTTCCTGGACCCGTTCCAGGCGCCGGTGGGCGCAAAGTTCGCCCGGCAGCAGTTCGGGGCGGAACGTGTGGCGATTCTTTACAATCTTGAAGACGATTATTCCAAGACGCTCGCGGAATTGTTCCGGGATAGTTGGACCGCCGCGAACGGGGCCGCTTCGGTGGCCGCCTTTGAAAGCCACGGCCAGAAGGATCAGAATTTCGAGGTCCAGCTTACCCGGATCATCCGGTCCGGCGCCGATTTTCTTTATCTTCCGGTGTATTACGATATTGTGGCGAAAATCGTACCCCAGGCCCAGGCGCTGGGCTGGACGCGGCCCATCATGGGAAGCGATTCATGGGGGTACGCGGCGCTGATCGATCTTGCCGGAAAAAAGCCTTCGGGCGAAAGTACGGTTGAAGGGTACTATTTTACCACCCACTATGCCGCCGCCGGAGCCACCGGCGCAACCCGCGCCTATATCGACGATTACCGCGCCCGCTACGGGTACATCCCCGACGATGTTTCGGCGCTTACCTACGACGCGATCCATATCGCGCTTAACGCGATTTCCGAAGCCGGGCTTACCGGAAACCTCCCGCAGGACCGGGACAATATACGCGCGGCCATCGCCGGACTCAAGGAGTACGACGGCATTACCGGTAAAATGACCTTTAACGAATCCGGCGACCCGGAGAAGGAAGCCGTGGTGGTGCGTATTGTGGACGGCCAGTTTACCTTTGTAGCGTCCCTCCGGTAAAGGCGGGAATAGTGGCCGCTTCCCTGGCGCAGAATATATTTAACGCCCTCCAGTGGGGCAGTTTTTACGCGATTATCGCCCTGGGGTACTGCCTGGTGTACGGCGTCCTCCGCCTCATCAACTTTGCCCACGGCGATATTTTTATGACCGCCTGCTATATCGCCTTTTTTGCCGCCACCGCGCTCCTTGAGCGGTTTTCAGGCGGCGGCATTCCGGTGTTTGTGATCACCCTGCTCCTTACCGTGTCGGGCACGGCGCTGCTCGGTATTACCATTGAACGGGTGGCCTACCGGCCCCTGCGGAACAAGGGGGTGAACCGCCTCTATGTGGTGATAACCGCCCTGATGGTGGGCTTCATTCTGGAAAACGGCAATCTCGCGCTGCTCGGCGCGAGTAACCGCCGCTTTCCCGATATTTTCGCAGCCCATAACTGGCAAATCGGTCCGGTGATGCTCAACAATCTCCGCGTGCTCGTCATTGTCGCGGCGTTCGTGGTTTTCGGCATTCTGGAATTTATTGTGCGGAAAACGGTTTTCGGCATGTCCATGCGGGCCATCTCCTGGGACAAATTCGCGCTGCCCCTGATGGGCATCCCCGTGAACCGCGTCATCACGATGACCTTCGCGCTCGGCTCGGGACTGGCGGCGGTGGCGGGCATCCTGTTCGGCCTCTCCTACCCGATCCTTAATCCGTACATGGGAACCAATATCGGCTGGAAGGCGTTTATCGCGGCGGTGGTGGGCGGCATTGGGGATATCCGGGGCGCATTTTTCGGCGGGTTTATTCTGGGGTTTATCGAAATTTTTATTACCGTGATTTTCCCCTCAAGTTTCAAGGACCTTTTTTCGTTTGTGATACTGCTGTTGATTATGGTGCTGAAGCCGACCGGGTTTTTCGGCGTGGCCCGGAGCGCCAAAATTTAGGAGAAGCCATGCCGGGGAAACAGTTTTACAAAACAGCGCTGGTACTCATGGTTGTTTTTTTCGCGGCGGTAACGGCCCTGTCCGCGCTGGGAATCATTAACCAGTATATTCAGAGCGTGATCATGTCCATCGGGATAAACATCATTTTCGCGTCGAGCCTCAATATCGTGAACGGGTACATGGGAGAGTTTTCCTGCGGGCACGCGGGATTTATGGCCGTGGGCGCCTATGTTTCATCGGTACTTTCCATCATGCTGTTTACGGAAAATAAATTTACCGGCGCGCCGCTTCTCCCGCCCGAAACAGCGGTACTGCTGTTTCCCGTGGTGCTGTTCGCGGGCGGCGCGGCGGCGGCGATTGCGGGGCTTTTGGTAGCGATTCCCTCGTTCAAAACCCGGGACGATTATCTTGCCATTATCACGGTTGCCTCCAATTTTATCATCCTTACGGCGATCAACAATCTTGAAGCGGTGGGCGCAAGCCGGGGTCTTATGGGCATGAAGGCGACGATTTTCGCCATGCACGCGCTTGTGCCCCTTCCGTGGATGCTGATATGGGTGCTTGTGTTTACGGTTGTGTGCGTTGGCGCGATCAAACGGCTGATGGGCTCTGTGCTGGGCAAGGGCATTTCCGCCATCCGCTACGACGAAATCGCCGCGGAAATCATGAGCGTTGACACCAATAAAATGAAACTGCTGGCGTTTATGTTTTCGTCCGGGCTCGCGGGCGTGGCGGGCGGGCTGTTTGCCCACCAGTTGGGATTTATCAATCCCGGCTCCTTCAATATCATGAAATCAACCGAAGGCATGGTGATGGTGTACCTGGGCGGCATGGGTTCCCTTTCCGGTTCGGTGCTTTCGGCGGTATTTTTTACATTTCTGCTGGAATTGATGCGCCCCCTGCAAATTTTCAAATGGGTGATCATTCCGCTTCTTTTGATCCTTCTGATGCAGTTCCGCCCTGAGGGCCTGATGGGCCACCGGGAACTGCCGGAAGCGGCCGCGCTCCTTAAAAAAAAGCTCGCGGCGCTCCGCGGTAAAGCGGGCGGCGGGGGGAAAGCCTGATGCCCTTTGTCGAAATTCGCGGGCTTTCCCACCGTTTTGGCGGCATACAGGCCCTTTCCGGCATTAATATCACCCTGGAAAAGGGCGACGTGGCCGCCCTTATCGGCCCGAACGGCGCGGGGAAAACCACCGTGTTTAATCTGGTTTCCGGTTTTTATGTGCCCACGGAGGGCGACATTATGGTCGGCGGCGTCCGGCTCAACAACAAAAAGCCCCACGAAATCGCCGCGCTCAAAATCGGGCGTACCTTTCAGAATATACGGCTGTGGCCCGAGATGACGGTGCTGGACAATATCTGTATCGCGCAGCATTATCACCTGGGGTACGGCCCGGTTGACGCCCTTTTCAAAACGGCCCGTTTCCGCGCGCGAGAACGGGAAATACGGGAAAACGCGGAAAAACTGCTGGAGCATTTTCACCTTGCGGACATGGCCCGTGAATACCCCCGGAATCTCCCCTACGGCATACAGCGGCGGGTAGAAATTGCGCGCGCCCTGTCGCTCGGGCCGGAACTCCTCATGCTGGATGAACCCGCCGCGGGGCTCAGCACCCCCGATACCCTGCGCCTCGTGGATTATATCAACTGGATACATGATGAGTTTGGCCTTACCGTCTGGATGATCGAACACCAGATGGAAGTGGTGATGAACCTTTGCCGCACCATTTCTGTCATTGACTTTGGCAGGGAAATTGCAAAGGGAACTCCCGGGGAGATTCAGTCCAATCCGGAAGTGATCCGGGCATACCTGGGGGACGGGAGCATTTAACCGCATTATTGCCCGGTTCCCCGGACCGGATAACAGCGTTGTCCGGAATTTTCTTTTCCGGACAAATCCAATAATAGAGTTGTTTAGAAACCTCAGTTTCTAAACAACTTCCGTTAAAAAATGATGAACGGGAGCACACATGCTGCTTGAAGTACAGAACCTCAGGGTTGCCTATGGAAATATAGAAGCCCTCCACGGCATCAGTTTTACTGTTGACCGCGGCGAGATTGTTACCCTTATCGGCGCGAACGGCGCGGGAAAAACATCCGCCCTGTACGCCCTCGCGCGCCTTCCCCGCCCGGAGGCCCCCCTGGTAACGGGGGGAGACATTCTCTACGACGGCCAGAGCATCCTTAAAACCGAACCCCACGCGCTGATTCAGAACCGGATGCTGGCGCTCGTCCCCGAAGGCCGCCATATTTTTGGCAACCTTACCGTCGAGGAAAATCTCAAAATTGCCGGGTTCCCCCGCCTGAAGGAGGCGAATCACGCCGCCGTGCTTGCGGAAACGGCCGGTCTGGTGTACGAACTGTTTCCGCGCCTGTACGAACGGCGTAAACAGCGGGGGGAACTTTTGTCCGGCGGCGAACAGCAAATGCTCGCGCTGGGGCGGGCCCTCATGACGGGCAGTGATTTTATCATGCTGGATGAACCTTCCATGGGGCTTGCACCCAAACTGATGTACGAAATGTTCCGCGCCCTGAAACAGTTAAACTACGAAAAACAGATTACCATATTTGTGGTGGAGCAGAATGCGCGCGTCGCCCTGGAATTCGCCAACCGGGGCTATGTGCTGCGGAGCGGGAAAATTATTGAAAGCGGGAACAGCAAAGACCTGGCCCGCGATCCGGAGGTAAAGCGGGCGTATCTCGGCGGGCAGGGAACCTGACCGGTTCCCTCCCGGGGCGCGCCAAACGGTTCCCCCACAGGGGCATCCGCATAATTTTTACACAAATGATATTTCTATTCCTTAAACTTTCTTAATATTTGACGGTTATAATAGACTTGTTCGATAACCAACCGGGTTGGCGAACAAGTCCAATGACCGTACCGGACGGCGGCTCCGGAAAACAGCAATGCGCCGCGCTCCGGGCAGTGCGGCCATACTGCGGCGGCTGGTTTGACAAATGAGGACGAAAATAGTGGTTAAGGAACTTCGCATCGGCGGCATGACCTGTGTAAATTGTCAGAGCCGGATTGAACGGACACTTAAAAACACTGCGGGGGTTGAAGACGCGGCGGTAAATTACCGCACCGGAACGGCGACCGTTACCTGGAACCCCTCGGTAGTAACATTTGACGGAATAAAAGCGTCCATCGAAGCGCTTGATTACCGGGTGCTGGATGAAACGGCAAAAACGCCGGCGGCTGAAATTATCGGGACCCTGGTGATCATCCTGGCCCTGTATGTGCTGCTGCGGGGCCTCGGGGTCAGCACGATCACTGCGGCCTTTCCGCTGGCCGA
>JAITGJ010000137.1 GCA_031280705.1 Spirochaetaceae bacterium | reverse complement strand
ATCGTCCATGGTAAAGTACTTGCCGAAAACCTCAAAAAACGCCTTCCCCTCAAGCACGGAAAACCCGGTAAAAAGATTCCGGCAGGATTCATTGGCGGCAAGGATGTACAAGTCCCGGTCAATAACCATGGCGGGAAATACGCTGGCTTTAAAGGGAACAAAGGCGGCGATAGTGCCGCTTGTGGGGCCCCGGCGCGTCATTACCGCTTCTTCTTCACCCGCGCCCGGCAGTTCCGGGATTTCCCCGGGATCACAGGCGGCGAGGGTATCTTCAAGCACTTCCGCAATTTCCGCTGACTCGTTGTTCTTCATCATTTCCGTTTTTCAATCCTGATTGGAGTTCCGCATCGCTTTTCCGCACGTACACCGGACCGGCGCCGTCAGAAGCAAAACAGTTTTCTCTTAAAACTATACCTCTTTTTCGGGAAATGTCCAATAAGGCGCCGGAAGCGCCGCGCCGGTACGCGGGATCGGGAGCTATAGGCGCCGTTAAGGTAAAAGGGAGCAGCGCCGCGTGCAGGAGGGGTGTATCGGGGCCGGCAAGGAAAACCGGATCGCCGTTCTCGCAAAACGGCGCGAGAAGCGCGGCAATTTCTTCCGGGGCGGCGTCAAGATCGGCGGTACATTTTTCCCCCCGCCGGTAAATGGCCGCAAAAAAGCGCTTTTTTTTGGCGTCCATTGCCGCCACGACCGGGCCGGGCCACGCCGCATGGGGCAGCGCCAGGCAGTCGAGCGTGGGAACGGGAAGGAGGGGAATCCCCAGCGCCAGAGCAAGGCCCTTGGCCGCGGCAAAGCCGATCCGAAGGCCGGTAAAAGAGCCGGGGCCCTCCATGCAGGAAACAAGTTCGAGTTCTTCCCGCCTGAGTCCCGCGTTTTCAAGCAGCCATTCGATTATCACCATGAGCCGTTCGGCGTGGCTTCCCGCCCCGTCTCCCTCAAAAACATAGCGGCCGGAGGGAGCCTCCAGCGCGACCGAAAGCAGCGCGGACGCGGTATCAATGGCAAGGATATTCACCGGTTTATGCTCCCCCATCGGGGCCGCCGCCGGGAAGCGCCGGAAACGATATGGTGATGCGGCGCTTGCCGCCTTCAAGAATCCCGATTGTTACCGTAACTGCCCCGCCGGGAATTGACGCCGTAACGCGCTCGCTCCACTCAATAACCGATACCCCCCGCCCGTACAGATACTCCTCCGCTCCCAGGGCGATAAAATCATCGTCCCCCGAAAGGCGGTACGCGTCAAAGTGATAGAGGGGAAGGCTCCCGGCCTCCGGGGAAGCATCGTAAACGGCAAGCAGCGTGTAGGTAGGGCTCGTAATTTCTGCGTCAATGTGGAGCGCTTTGGCAATGCCCCGTACAAAAAGGGTTTTTCCCGCGCCAAGGCCGCCACGAAGGGCAATGACGGAGCCGGGGGCAAGACTCAAGCCCAGTTTTTTCCCCAGACGGACCGTTTCCCCGGGAGAGGAGCTGATAATCACGGTAGTACCGGCAGAAAGCGCCGCGCCGCCTCCCGCTTCAGCCAGGAAGGCCCCCCGCGTCGTCCAAATCATTGATAAACTTTTTAAGTTCTTTCATCAGGGGTACCAGCGGATAATCAATGGGATCCGGCATGGTAACAAAGATATCCTTTGCGCCGGTCGGCTTTGTTTCGATGGTAAAGTCGACAGGCCGCTCCTCTGATTTACCAAGAAGCTCAAATTCAGCAACGCCCGTAAACAGCCTGCGGTAATAAATGGGGACTTCTTTCCGCTCTATGTTTTTAATTTGGACAATTTTCATCCCACGTTCCTTGTTTTTTTATTTTAGCACATTTGGCATAAAAAAACAACATCGCGCGTCCTGCCGCCTCCCCGTTCCCGAAAAGACGGACGGAGGCCCTAGCCGGCGTACCCAAAAACAAGGGCGTTGATCATGTTCATTGACTTGAGGGGTACTTTAAGGAATTTAAGGTGAACCACCGCGTCAAGCTGCGGGCCGCGATTGATGCGCAGAATCTGGGCCAGCATTACCACGCCGTCCGTATCGCCGTCAAAGGAAATTTTGGCCATCTTACCCACTTTGAGGATGCCCCGCGTACTTATGGAACAACCACCGGAAGAAATGTCCAAAATATAGCCGGAATGGATGAGCGGGTCCAGTTTGACGGCCGTGCCGCCGCCTGCCGGTTTGGGCGTTACCGCGGCGGTCTGAATGGAGCAGGCAATCTTGAGCGTGCGGCGGCGGGATTTCCGCTTGATTAAAACTTCACTTTTTCCCGTAAGTGCGAGGTCCACCACCGGCGTTCCCTTGCTGTTCCGCGATGTCCCGGTTACGTGTACCCCGCTTGCCAGCCCCCGCGTGGCGTCAATAAAGCACGAAAGTACGGCGGAGGAACCTTCCGGCATGGTAATGGGCGTTCCCAGCGCGTTTACCGGTGCGCTGATGGTAACCCGCACGCCTTCGGCGCGGAGTACCGTAACCGGGTAACTTTTTCCTTTTGCGCGGAATACCGCGGCGCTGTGCCCGGGGATTTGGGGCGGGCCCGCAGATGTGGAGACCACGGGAGGCAGAGTGTCAATGGCGTTCCGTGTGGAAAAGAGCAGGGCCAGTACGCGCTGGGCCGTGGCGGGATCTTTGTTATCCGCGCCCTGTTTCATTTTCTGGTAATAACTTCTGAAATGCCGGTCCAGCGAGGCGGTATTCGTCAATACACGCCGGGGGTTGGTGATGCTGTCCTCGCGGAAAACGGTTTCCAGCAGTTTGAACTGTTCCGGATCGAGCCGGTACGGCCAGGCGGCGCGGCGCAGGGCGAAGGTGCTGAACCCTTTTGAGTTGCCAAAACCGGAAAAATCCACGCCCATTTTGCGCAAAATGCGCCTGGCTATCGACACCAGAAAAATAATGCCGATAAGCGCCGCGGCGCCGGCAAGCAGCATCAGGGCGGCAGCGGGATCATCGTCCTTGAAATACTTTACGCCATTGCTTGCCTGAAGCGGGAAGAATATGGCCCCGCCATAAAAATGGATCATACTTTTTCCCGGAGCGCCAGCAGGCCCGCCAGAAAGCCCTTAAGCCGGGGAGCAAGTTCGTACTCGGCGAGGTCTCCCACAAGCACAAGGTCCCGGCCCTGATAGGCGCGGAGCATTTCGTTTACCGCGCCCGAGAATTCTTCCAGAAAGGCGGCCAGCGGCGCGCCTTCTACCATGAGGGAACTGAAATCTTCCCCCTGAATTTTGAGAATATGATACAGCCGGAACAGTTTTTCCGCCGCGGCCGAAAACAGCGTAACGGTTTCCGCCGCGCGGCTGTCTTTTCCGGTCTGTATATCAAGGGGCAGTTCCTCAAGCCGCGCGGCCACGGAGTTGACCAGCGCTTCAAGACGTTCCGCCTCTTCCAAAGGCCGGGCGATTTCACGGATGCGTTCCTCAACAATGCCCTTGACCGCGCCGGAACGGGCGGCGGCGTCCGTGAAAGCCGCGCCCAAATCCCGGTACAGTTCCGGAAATTCCACCGAAAGAAAACTGGCCGCTGCGCCGGATTCCCAGAGCGCGGCTATTTTTTCCGCTTCTTCCCGGCCGCCTGTTTTGAGGGCTTCGCCAAAGGCGGAAAGCAAGGCCGCTGCGTCTGTGAGGGCGTCCAGGGCAAGTTCGGAACCGGCGCAGACCTGGATATTCAGGGCGCGAATGCCGGCCAGTTCCCGCCCGAACACCAGGGGAACCGCATGACTGTCAATCTTTTCCCCGTCAATTTCAAGGCCGTTGAGGCGAAATCCTGAATTCTGTAGCCACGAGTCAATACCGGAAAGTACTTCGCCGATGGTTTTTTCCGCTTCGAGCGTGATATCCGCAGTTTTCCCGTTGATACTTATGTTCAACATACTACAATAAATATCGCCCAAAAATGAAAAATCCATGAGCGGAGGATTACTTTATCCGGTTTGTCCGCAAAGATTTGAAAAAAAGCCCGGCCCCGGGGCGCGGACTGTCAGGGGACGGGATTTCCCCGGTTACCGGGTTCTGTTGTTGGCGTCCGCCTGGCGGCTGAAATTATCCAGCGATGTTGACATCCGCTCCATGTTGGCGTAGGCCCCTTCCATGCGGGCGTATTGGGTTTTGAGGTCCGCCTCACGGGTGGCAAGCTGCCGTTCCAGGGTTTCAATCCGGCGGGAATCCTGGGCAAGCCGGGAATCAATGGTCCCGGTTTTAAGGCTGATAATACCCCCGGTTTCCACATAGGGCCGCACAAGCTGGTCGATATTGTAGGCAACGCCGGTATCGGCAAGCATATCGCCATCGGAATCAAACCCAAAAAGCTGCTGCACCGCCGTCAGATTGCCCGCAAGCGCCGTGTCCAGGGCTTTTTCGTCAATTTCAAGGTACCCCCGGAGCCGGGACGGATCGTATCCTGAAGCGGCGGTGCCGCCCCTCATATCCGTCCCAATGCCGATTTGCCGCAGCATGGACATTTCCGGGCTTGAATCGGTAAGATACGGCGCGGTTGCAGCCCGCAAGAGGCTTCCCCGGAAGGAATTCAGCGTCGAGTCGCCGGAAAAAGCCCCCAGGCGCTGCCGGTAGGCGTCCCGCTCCTCGGCGGTCAGATAGGTCAGATCCTCAATAACCCGCTCGTCCCGCCGGGTAAGCACATTCACTTCCGCCATGAGCCGGTTGTAATTGCCCACCATTTCGATGATCGCCTCTTTGATCACGTCCCGGTCAGGCTGAATGTCCAGCGTTACGGGCCGTTCCGAGGGGGCCTTGAGGTTGAGCGTAACGCCGGGAATTAAATCGTCCACATTGTTGGTGGGCCGTTTTATTTCGATACCATCCATTGAGACAATGGCGTCCTGGGCCTCGGACACCGCATTGCGGGGTTTAAGGCCCGCTATCACATGGGGATCCCGGATAACGATATTCCGCACGGTAAGGTCCCGGTGGGTATTGGTGTTCTGGATGGTGATACCGGCAACGGGTTTTCCTCCGGTCAGGTCCATAAGCCGGTACTGATAGGCGTCGAAGCGATCCGAATCGTGGAGGGGGGGAAGCCGGGCCGTGGAGCCGTCCTGAAACGTCAAAGAAATGATCGCAAAGTCATCACGCCGCACCGGGGGCGCGGGCGCTTCCCATGCGGGCAAGGTAACGCGGGAGGCTTCGTTTTCAATAGTAATACCGCCGTAGGTAATGGACCCCGCGGCGGGAATATCCGGACCTGGCGGCGGCTCAGGAACGGCAAACGCTTCTTCGGAAAAGACTTCGGTGGCCGCCTCAAAAGAAAAAACAAGCTGGGGCGTGGTATTAATCGTCTGGGAAAAGGGAACCGTAACGGAGCCGCCCGCGCCGACCCACAATTCACCCCCGTCCGGGGAGACAAGCTGGGCACTGTCCCGGGGAATACGCAGCCGGTTTTCCGAAATGTCCAGGTCCCAGCGAGAATTGGGCACGGGCTCCATAATGCCTGTATCCAGGGCAAGCCGTTCGGCGTCGTTACGGAAACCAAGGCGATTCCCCTCGCCGGTAACCAGCGACTCAATCAGGAGGGAGCGCTTCCCCCGCTACACATTGATCACACTTGCCTGTATGGTATTTCTTCCCCGGCGGTTGAGGGCTTCGGTAAATTCCCGGACGGTGCCCCCCCGGAAATTAAAATTGACCTCCTGCTCGCCCACCGTGAGCGTGTAATTTCCCGCTCCAACCTGAAAATTTTCGTCCAGGGGTTTTGAGAGGAACCGGTCCGCCCGGGCGATTTGCCGGACCTGAAAGGTCCGTTCCTGCTCCAGGGCTTCCCGCGTAGCCGTACCGGTGATGATGGCGTCATCGCCTGAACGAACAACCCGCTCCGAGAAAGGATTCTGGAAAGAAAAGAGAAACCGGGCGCTGTCCCGAAGGGTACTCATCCTGCGCCCCGCGTCCTGCCACCAGGTTTTTTGGTTCTGGAGCTGTTCAGTACCGCGCTGGACCCGATCGAGGGGAACACGTTCCACCCGCATCAGGTCTTCGATCATCCGCTCCGTGTTAAACCGGCTTCTTACTCCCGGTACATAAATATCGGACATGGCCCTCTTGCTGCGGCGGCTGCCCAAACGGAATATTTGAGCGGCCGCTTACTCCCTGCCGCGCGGGACCGGTTCTCCCGGCGGCGCGAATTTAAACCCGTTCGTCAAAGAGAAACCCGATGGTTTCCCGGATTCTGCTGTGGAGCCGTTGAAGCTCTTCCGGCGGCAGTATCCTGATTACCTTATCGGTTTCCGCGTCAATTACTTTGACGGTTATATCATGGGATTGATGATCCACATGAAATTTGAGTTTGTGGTTAAAGGCCAGGCTGACCTGTTCCATTTCCGCTACCGCGGAGCGAATGGCGCCGCTGCCGGGCGATAAAGCGGCGGGCCTGGGCTGCGCCGCCTGCCGGTCTTCGGCGCGGGCCTGACGCACTCCTGCCAGTTCCGGCGGCTCCTGCGCGGAAACCGCGGCTGAAGCGCTGATGACAGGTACGCTCATGTTTTACCTCCATGTACAACATCCCTGAATGACAGGCATTTTTGGGATAATGGGCCGCTCTCCGGCGCGTAAACACGCCCGCAAGAACGGTTTGCCGGGCATCCCCGCCTCCCTGCGGGAAATGCAGACGGCGTCTGTCCAAAAAGCCTCCGGCCTGGTGGATAAACGCCAGATGCGCCCGGAACCGGCGCGGATTTTGCCGCGCCGGTTCCGAACAACCATCCTCTATTATCACAAGCTGCCAGAAATCAATTTTCAGGCGGCTATTTTGATAAAGAAGGACAGGGGAGGGCGCGAACTCCCCCGTCCGTTCAATTGCCGGGATATACCCCGGCTCACGCTCAAAAGAAGACGTCCAGATCTCTCTTGAAACGCGGTATCTCCGTCTTCGGCACGCGCTAAACGCGCGCGTCAGGCGGCACTGGTTCCGGTTCAGCTCAAAAGCTGAAGCACGGACTGGGTACGGGCATTCGCCTGACCCAGCATGGCGGTTCCCGCCTGGGAAAGGATCTGATCCTTGGTGTAGGACACCATCTCCGAAGCCATGTCCGCATCCCGTATCCGGGATTCGGCTGCCTGAAGATTCTCGGCGGCGATGGCAACGCCCTGGGCGGCCATTTCAAACCGGTTCTGATAAGCGCCCAAATCTGCCCGCTGTTTGGAGATCGCCGTTAAGGCCTGATCTACCGAGCCGATAGCCTTGTTCGCGGATTCGGGGGTAGCAATATTGATATTCCCCTCTTCCCCCTGCACATTTTGCAGACCCAGCGCCGTAGCGGTCATGGTGCCAACAAAGATCTGTTCGTTCTGATCCATATTGGCTCCCACCTGGAGCTGCATAATCCGTCCCACCGAAGAATCCCTGGCAAAAGCGCCGGTCAAAAGATTCATGCCGTTATATTGAGCGTGGCTCGCAATCCGGTTCACTTCATCAATTAACTGGGACACTTCCACCTGGATCTGCATCCGGTCCTCATCGGTATAGATACCGTTGGCGGACTGGACCGACAGTTCCCGGAGCCGGTGCAGAATATCCTGCGTTTCCTGAAGATAGCCTTCAGTGGTCTGGATAAAAGATACACCGTTCTGTATATTCCGCTCGGCCTGATTCAACCCCCGGATTTGGCCCCGCAGTTTTTCGGAAACCGCGAGACCGGAAGCGTCATCGCCTGCCCGGTTGATCCTCATGCCAGAGCTGAGCCGTTCAATGCTCCGCGCTACATTGGCATCATTCACACCCAGGGTGCGGTTGGCGTACAGGGCACTCATGTTATGATTGATAATCAAATCATTACCCTCCTTGCGTTTGACTTATCCGGCAATCCGTTGCCGGATCGATCCGTACCTCCGGCTCCGCCGGGAAAACGCTCGCGCCGATTCCCCCGGTACAGCCGCTTGACGGAACGGAACGTTCACCGGCAGGGCAAACGCCGCCGCCGGGAAACGATCCGTGCCGGATACGGTTACCCGCGCACAAGGACAGGTTACTGTCAAAGATCCGTGCCCGTTTTACGGTAAACCCGCAAACAGGCGTTTCGCCGCGGCGGAACCGCGGCTTGCGGAACCATCGCCCTCCGGGCAGCCCATTATCCGGGCCGGATGACGGCGGGAACCGGTTTCCCGGACCCGCCCGCATCCTTTATGGTTCCGCTTTTAGTGTACTCCACTAGCCGAGAAGCTGCAAGACCGCGCTGGTGCGCTGGTTTGCCTGGGCAAGCATCGCCGTTCCCGACTGGGACAGAATCTGATCCCGCACATAGTTTACCATGGTATTGGCCATGTTGGTATCGCGAATTCTGGATTCCGCCGCCTGAAGGTTTTCAGCGCCGATGTCAATGCCACGGATCGCGTGCTCCAGACGGTTCTGGTACGCGCCCAGGTCCGCCCGCTGCTTGCTGATCGACTTGAGCGCTTCGTCCAGCACCCCGATAGCCCGGTTGGCGTCTTCCGGCGCCTTGAGCGAAAGGAGAGAGCCTTCCTGGCCGGATCTGAACTTAAACGCTTCAGCCGTCATGGTGCCGATAAAAACCTGCTCCCGCTGATCCATGTTGGCGCCGATATGGAACCACATGGAAGCGGTAATCACGTTTTCACCCGTAGCCCGGGCAAAGCGGCCCGTGAGCATGTTCATACCGTTGAACTGGGCATGGCTTGCGATACGGTCGATTTCGTCCACAAGCTGGGACACTTCCACCTGGATTTGCATACGGTCTTCATCGGTGTAGATGCCGTTGGCGGCCTGCACGGAGAGTTCCCGTATCCGCTGGATAATGTCCTGGCTTTCCTGGAGGTAGCCTTCGCTGGTCTGGATGAAGGAAATGCCGTTTGCCGCATTGGCCGACGCCTGATTAAGGCCCCGGATTTGGCTCCGCATTTTTTCGGATACGGCGAGCCCTGACGCATCGTCCCCGGCGCGGTTGATCCTGATGCCGGAAGAGAGGCGTTCCATTTCCTTTGAAAGCGAGTCCTGGGTAACCTTGAGGGACCGGTCCGCAAACATGGCGGACAGGTTATGGTTGATGATCATGTCATCCTCCTTGAAAATAATGAAAGCATCCTTGCTTTCAGCGGCTCACTCCCGCCGGAATTCCGCGCCGCGGACACATCGTTCCAAATGAGATCGAGCCATAACTATTTTCGGTACGTCTTTCTTGAAACTTGAGGATTTTTTTTCAGCAGGAGACCGGGGATACTAAAGCCAAAACAGGGGTTGCGCCACATACCGCCTGCGGGACTTCCCCGGAAGCGGCGCGGTGTCCGGCAAGGGGTAAACGCGGCAGTGCTGTACGAAAATTGTTGCTTTTTGAAGAAATGTGCCCGCAATTGACGGTTTTTGGTTGACAAAGGGGAAACCCACGCTTCATGATAGGTGCATGGAGAATCCGATACTGGAAATGCGCGGCATGGTGAAAACCTTTGACGCCGTGGTGGCCCTGAAAAACGCATCC
>JAITGJ010000127.1 GCA_031280705.1 Spirochaetaceae bacterium | reverse complement strand
GACCGGACGCAAAGCGCGTCTGAATACACGCTGGGACGCATCGCCTTTGCGCGCGGCGACTATACGCTCGCCCTGCGTTATTTTGACCGGATTCTGCAAAAGGACCGGAAAAATGTAACCGCGCTCCGCGCCGCCGCGTACACGCTGATCCGCCTGGAACGGTTTACGGACGCGGAAGCGTATTATGGCCGCCTCCTGGAACTTGTGCCGGAAAGCGCCGACAGCGGATACAGTTACGCCGTTGTCCTGATGGCGATTAAAGAGCCCGCGCGCGCGGAAGAAGTGCTGAACGGCTACGCGGAAATGCTCGCGGGAAACCGGGAGGCGGAACTGCTGCTTGCCCGCGCGCGGCGCGATCAGGGCAAGGTGGAGGCGATAGAAGATTACCGCCGTTATCTGGCCGCGGGCGACGATTCCCGCGTGCGCCTGGAATACGCCGGGGTGCTTGAGGCGGGGGAATTCTACGCGCGGGCGCTTGAAGAGTACCGGCTGCTGCTCCAGGAGGCCGCCGCCGGCAGCAGCCGCGCGGGCGTATCCGCCGCGGAACTCCGCTATGCCGTGGGGCGGCTGCTCCTCATTGCCGACAATGCGGAGGAGGGGATCGCGGAAATTGAGGGCGCGGTCGCGGACGGATTTACCGGAGACGGCGAGATGGAAGCGCTACTCCAGAGCGGGCGTGTTCCCCCGGCGCACCGGGAAAGCCTTCGCCGCATTATCGAGGAAGTAGCGTCCGCAAAGCAGCCGTGATAGTTTCAATGATACAAATACTGTTTGAAATTCCCGGCGTTGCAAGCATTAAGGA
Source organism: Spirochaetaceae bacterium (assembly GCA_031280705.1). Taxonomy (GTDB): domain Bacteria; phylum Spirochaetota; class Spirochaetia; order Treponematales; family Breznakiellaceae; genus JAISQV01. The sequence goes on along the minus strand of JAITGJ010000127.1, from coordinate 6,857 downwards.
CAAGCGCAGGATTATCAATTCGATCCGGGACCGGCTGATCAGGAAATTTCGCATGAGCGCCGCCGAAATTGATTTGCAGGATTCTCTCGCGTTTGCCGAAATGGGCGGAGCGCTGGTTTCCAATTCGCGGGTATTTGGGGAAAAGGTGCTCAACAAGGCGTTCAAAATGATAGAAGACGAAATGCCTGTCCGCATTCATGATATGCGGATTCATTCGGAGGAATTTTAGTGATTTTTCGTTCACAACGCGCAGTATTGCTGTTGACGGTAATGCTGTCCGCGCTCCCGCTTGCTTCCTGTATTGACGCATACGCGGATATTGTGCTGGGCCGGGACGGAAGCGGAACCATCACCGTGGAATATGTCTTGTCCGGGGAGTTTGCCGCGCTTGGCCGCCAGGACGGGAACAGCGGGCGGCCTCCCGTTCCCGCCGGCCCCGCCGATTTCCGCCGCGCCGCCGCGCGGATTACGGGACTCCGCTACCATTCCGGCTCAATGCGGGAACGGGACGGGGATGTGGTGTGCCGCGCGCGCCTTGATTTTGACAGCCCCGTTTCCCTCCTTGCATTTCTTGACGGGAGCGGCGCTTCCACGTACCGTCAAACGGCGGAAACTCACATTCTTTCCCTCGCGCTCACCGAAGCGTTGGACGCGTCGCCTTCACAGGCATCGCCTTCACAAGCTCAGGCGTTGCCTTCATCAATTCAGGCGGATTTTGCGCGGGAGGCGGCGGACGGGCGCGAAGTTGTCATACGGTTCCGTTTTCCGTCCGGGGGTGATCTGTACCTTACCGATGGGGAAGGGCGGCGCGTTGTAGCGCCTCCGCTCTGGACGGTTCGGGCGTCAGACGGCAAGGCGGAATTCCGCGCGCCGCTTGGAGACCTTATCACCCGCGAAGGCGTTTTATTTCTGGAGGCCGCGTGGACGGGCGGCTCCGGCCGCTAAAAGTCAAAGTCATGGGGTGTTTGGCGCCGGAAACGCTTGACACTTTAACGCAATGACTGCAAGGAATTGTCTCTAACGGCATGTATCAGTGCAATTCGTTATCATTCACTTTTTTTCGCGGATTTCTCCGTTCGTAATTGTTAATGTAATCAGCGGGTTAATAGGGGTGCTTGAGCATGAGCCGCCCGAATGAATTAATGCGCGGATCGGTTTCGCTCCAGGACCGGTACGTAACGCCGTTAATGTTTTCCTCAAGGTTAAGGGTCGCATCAATAAACCAGACGCGCCCGCCCTCGCGTTTTATAAAAATACCCATGTGCGTAGGGGTTCCCCGGAGGGAACCCATAAAAACGATGTCGCCCGCGCGGGGATTTTTTATCGGCATGGCGTATTTGCGGTAAAAATCGGCAACAGCCGCGTCGTTAAACAGCAATTCATACCCGGCTTCTTTCGCGGCGTAGAAATAACAGTTGACGACAAGCCCTGAACAGTCAATGCTGAGCGTCCGCGCGGGATTTTTTTTGTCGATGAAATCCTGCCCGCCCCAGTGATACCGGGTGGGAGAGGCGGCATACGCGCGGGCATAATTCTCCGCCAGGATCGCGACATTTTTCGGGCAGAGCACCGTGTCCCGCTCCCGGGGCAAAACAAGATTGCTGCACGTGAGGAGGGCCGGAAATGACAGCATCGAGAAAAACGCCGTCATCGCGGCCTGCCGCGCGGAGAACCGTTTTTTTTTAGAGAACACCGCCTGTGGTCCTGTAAAGCGTTAATTCGCTGAATCCCCGGTCGCCCAGGTTGAACACAATGGGTTGATTAAAAACCATGCGAAGGGATGTCCGGGAGGAATCCAGATAAAAAACGATGCCCGACCGGGGGGCGAGTACATTTTCAGGCGTATCGGAAAGATCGGCGCTCAGGGTATAGCGGCCGGTTTCCAGGCCCATTTGGGAGCGGAACTGTTCTTCCATCATCTCCCACAGTGATGCTGCCGTAACGCCGCGGCTTTTCATGATTTCACTGTTGGCGTAATCGGTAATAATCTGCTCCATATCAACCCGCATGATCATGCTCATGCGCGGGGCGGGGGGAGCATGGCGCAGGGTGATGACGATTCTGATGGAAGATTTGGGGAGATTTGTCTGATCGTTGTGCGGAATGATTACGTCCACATGGCCGGACCAGTCCCCCACAAGGCCGGAGGGGGACTGAACGCGCGTCCATTTCCCCTCCACGGCCGTATCATCCGCCGCCGGAGCGTTTACTGAACCGGGCGCGGCGGAAAGCCCTTCCTCCGGCGCGGCTTCCGTACTTGCGCAGGAAGCGAGTGCGAAAAGGAGCGCGAAAATACCTGCGATGGCGGCTCTTGTATGGGCGGCGCCATGCCGCGCGTTCCCGCGCCGGGGAGGGGATTTCATATTACTCCGCGCCGTTTTTGTTCAGTATTATCTGTTTGAAACCCTCGTCGCCGATGCCGAAACTGATCGGTTCGCGGAGCGTATAGCGAAGGCGCGTTCCGTCTCCGCTCATTTCTATCGACTGAACGCTTTCGCCCCCGATAACGTCTTCGACCGGTTCCGTTTCCGCGGCGATGATGCGATAATCTTCCGTTACGGTAAATTCGAAACGGGTAAATCCCTGGCCCAGCATTGTCCACAGTACTTGTTTGGTAAGCCCCTGTTCCTGTGCCTCTGGCTGTGCCGCAAGATCATCCAAAAACTGTTCAAAGTTGACGGTCAGCGTCATGGCGGCTTCCGTTGAACCGGGTTCAACAGCAAGTTCCAGGGTTATCGCAAACGATGTCGCCGGTATTCCCTGATGAGGGTTTGCCGGTATCATAACCGTAACGTTTCCAGTCCATTTCCCCTCTAGCGCCGTGCCCGTTCTGACGCGCCGCCACGAAGCTCCCCCGGGCGCGGTCGCGCAGGAAGCGGCCAAAAAAAGTACCGCGGAAACGAAAAGAATCCTTCCGCCGTGAACTGCCATTTTAATCATGCGTATTCCTCCAGTTTTTTTATCGGCCTCATGGAAGTTTTTCTGCACTTTTTTTGCCCCGGTTCCGCCCGGCGGCTTTTGTCGCCTTGCCGTTTTTCCGCGTTTACGGTATCCTTACCCCGCATGAAAACGCTCAAGGGTATTGCCGCGTCTCCCGGTATCGCCTCAGGCAGGGCCTTCCTTTACGCGGATGATGGACTTCCCGAAATTCCCCGCTACCATATTCACGCGGAAGACGCGCCGGGCGAACTCGCGCGGCTTGAAGCGGCCTTTATCCAGGCGGACGCGGAGATTTCCCGGCTCCACGAGCGGGCCCTTATGGAGTTGGGCAAGGAAAAGGCCGAAATTATCGCGGCGCACCGGATGATGCTGGAAGATGAGGAATTTCGCGGGCAGATCAGAACGCGCTTTGAGGCGAATCATGAAAATATTGACTGGGTGGTTTTTGATTACTGTCAGGAGCTTGCCCAGCTTTTGGGCGTTTCATCCGACCCGTACTTGAGGGAGCGTTCGGCGGATGTGGCCGACGTATCCCGGCGGCTCCTCTCGGCCCTGCTTCCGGTAAAGCGGGTGAGCCTTGCGGACCTGGAGGAAACGGTGATCCTGGTCGCCCACGATATTTTGCCCTCCGAACTCCTTGCCATGCGGCCCGGGCGGGTCAGGGGAATCGTGATGGACATGGGGAGCCGGACCAGCCATACGGCGATTCTGGCCCAGGCGTTCGGGATTCCGGCGGTGCTGGGCCTGTCCTTTGCCACGCGGGAAATCTCGGGCGGCGATACGGTTGCCGTGGACGGCCTTGCCGGGGAAGTGGCCGTGAATCCCGCCCCCCGCGCGCTCGCTAAATACCGCGCCGCCGCCGGACGCTATCAAAAGCATGTCGATTCCCTCCGTTCCGGGCGGGACCTTCCCGCCGAAACAAAGGACGGCCGCCGGGTAGCGCTCGCGGCAAATATCGAAGTCCCCGAGGAAGCCAGAGGCGCACTTGAGTTCGGCGCGGAGGGGATCGGCCTTTACCGTTCGGAATTTCTTTTTTTGACGCCCGGCCAGAACGCCGCGGAGGAAAATCAGTTCCGCGCGTATCTACGGGTGGTTGAAACGATGGGGAGCCGTCCCGTTACCATCCGCACGGTTGATGTGGGCGGCGATAAGGTAAATCCCGGCCTGCACGGCGTCGAGGAAAAGAATCCGCTCCTCGGCTGGCGGGCGGTGCGGTTCTGTTTTGCCGCACCAGAATTTTTCAAGACGCAGCTCAGGGCCATTTTGCGCGCAAGCGCGCGGGGAAAGGTGCGGATCATGTTCCCCATGATTTCGGGCGTGGAGGAACTGGAACAGGCGCTCGTCCTGCTTGAAGAGGCGAAGGCCGAGTGCCGGAAGAAAAAGCAGCCGTTTGACGAAGAAATTGAGGCGGGAACGATGATAGAAGTTCCCTCGGCGGCGATGACCGCGGACCTGCTGGCCAAAAAATCGGCCTTTTTTTCCATCGGCACGAACGATTTGATCCAATACTCGCTGGCCGTTGACCGGGGAAACGAGCGGGTGAGCTACCTTGCCCGGCCCACGCACCCGGCGGTACTCCGTTTGCTTAAAATAACGATTGACGCGGCCCACGGATCCGGTATCCGCGCGGCAATGTGCGGGGAATTTGCCGGAGAAGTCCGCGCGGCCCCGCTGCTGATTGGCCTTGGGCTGGACGAATTCAGCATGAGCGGGGCGCAGATTCCCCGGGTCAAGCGGGTAATCCGGGAGGCCGGAGCGGCGGACTGCCGGGACCTTGCGGAAAAAATACTCGCGGCCGGATCACCCGGCGCGGCGGACGCCCTGTTGGATGAGTGGTTTCTCCGCCATCCCGGCGCGGAAACGGCGTAACGTATAGGGCGTACTTGTTTTATGGAACCGGTTTCTTTTGATAACCTTCCCGTGGTGGCGCTCGTGGGGCGGCCCAATGTGGGAAAATCTACCCTGTTTAACCGGCTGCTTCACCGCCGCCGCGCCATCACCGATCCCATGCCGGGGGTCACGCGGGACCCCATTCAGGCCGAGGCCGTGATCGCCGGAAAGCCGTTTATCCTGGTGGACACGGGCGGCTTCAAACTGGACCGAGAGCGCCACGATGGAGACGCGCGGGGGGGCGTGAAGGCGGCGCGGGGCAGAAAGTCCGCCGGACGGGAGACGGATGCCGGTTCCCGGGACGCGCTTGACGACCTTGTGCTTGAAAAAACGCTTGCGACCCTCCGGTCCGCGGACCTTGTCGTACTGCTTTTTGAGGCGGGAGAACTTACCAACGAAGACGAAGAATTTATCTCGTTTCTGCGCCCGTGGCAGAACCGGCTTATCGTTGCGGTAAACAAAACCGAAGGGGGCCGCCGGGAAAGCGACGCGTGGAATCTTTTGGCATACGGATTTCCGGAAGTTTTGATGATCTCCGCCGCCCACGGAGACAATATCGCGCTGCTTGAGGACGCCATCGTTTCCCGGCTCGATTTTTCCCGGATACGGCCGCGCGGGGGTACGGTGATAAAAATCGCCCTTTTGGGCAAACCCAATACGGGAAAATCCACGCTCGCAAACCGCCTTACCGGGACGGACGGCTCCATTGTAAGCGATACGCCCGGTACCACCCGCGACGTGGTGGAGGGGGCGTTTCGGTACCGGGACACGGAATTCCGCGTTCTTGATACGGCGGGCATCCGGCGAAAATCAAAAGTTACGGAAAATGTTGAATACTATTCGGTAAACCGGGCGATTAAATCCATTGACGGCGCGGACATCGTGTTTCTTTTGATTGACGCCGCCGAAGGGCTTTCCGAGCAGGATAAAAAAATTGCCGCCCTCGTTACCGAACGGGGGCGGGGGATCATTTTCGCGCTTAACAAGTGGGACGTCATGCCCGCGGTAAAAAATACTTTTGCCGCGGTTTCCGATCGTATCCGCTTTTTGTTCGGCCAGCTTGAGTTTGCGCCCATCGTGGCGATAAGCGCGCAAGACGGCACGGGCATTGAGGAACTCCTCAATACGGCGAAACGGATATACGCGCAGCTCAACCGGCGTGTTGATACCGCCGCGCTGAATCAGGCCCTGCAAAACTGGGTGGAGGAGCATCCGCCGCCGGTGGGTCCGGGTACCCGCTTCAAGGTGCGTTACGCCATCCAGTCGTCGGTTAATCCGGTAACGTTCGTTGTTTTTGTATCCCGCCTCAAGGCCGTTACCGAATCGTGGATCGCCTGGCTCCGTAACCGGATGCGCAGGGAACTGGGCTTTTCCCTGATTCCCCTTGACGTGGAACTCCGCAGTACGCGGAAAACTTCCCGCGGGAAACCATGAAGCCGTCCCGCATTTTGTTTCCCGCTCTGGACGGCCCCGCGCGGGGCCTTATCGAATACCTCTCCGGTCTTGTTGAGCGGATATTTCCCGTGCCGCCGCAATTCCGCTCCGGCGCGGCGCGCGATGTGGCGGAGCTTTCCCGCCTTCTTACAAGCGCGCGGGGGGAGCGGCGAAAAGCCTACCTGAACCATCCGGCACTGCTTTCCGCCTATCTCCGGTATTTTCTTCCCTGGAATGTGTACCGTCTTGTCCGCCTGCTTTCCGCGCTTCCCCTTTCCCTCAAAGACGGCGACCGCATTATCGATTTGGGATCCGGCCCCCTCACGCTGCCGCTCGCGCTCTGGATAGCCCGGGCGGACCTCAGAAACACGCGGCTTTTTTTTCGCTGTGTGGACCTAAGCGGCGCGGCGCTTACGGCGGGGGAAAAACTTTTCGCCGGACTTACCGGCGACGCCGGACGTGCAGGCGGCGCCATACCGGGAAGCGGCCCGGCGTCGCCTGCAAACGCGGCGTCGCCTGCAAAAGCGGCGCCGCCTGAGACGGCGTGGACGATACAAAAAGAGCGGGGCGATTTCCACGCGGTCCGTCCTTCC
>JAITGJ010000120.1 GCA_031280705.1 Spirochaetaceae bacterium | reverse complement strand
GCTTGCGGAGGATCATCATTGGTAGGCAGGTGGGAACTTGATAAAAATGGAACATATCCTCGTGACTCTGTAGAAAAAATTGAATTTCTATCAGATGGAACTGGAAGCATGGATGGAATTAAAATTGAATGGAAAGCAGAAAAGGGGCGAGTAATGGTTTCTGCTTTTGGTCAAGCTCAAACAGAAAGTTATAAAATTTCTGGTTCAAAAGTGACCTTTGTTGACGATGATGGTAACGAGACGCATTACAATAGGGTAAAAAATTAAAAATGGCGTACGGACTAACGGCGCTTAACAAAGGGTACGCAGGGGTATCAATCACCTTTTTAGGCAGAGCGCAGACCGTAGGTCCGGTGGAGTATTAAACTCTCGCCGCGAATAATGTGCAAAAGATGTCAGGAGGCGCAGGGGTGCCTGGCACCGTTTTGGCCAGGGTAACACCGCCCACTTGACAACCCGCTGCCTCCGGCGCGCCCGCGGGGGCGCCTGGCGCCCTTGCCCGGCCCAAACCGTTGCGCGGTTTGGGCCTTGATTTTTTCGCCCTTTTTTGCTAACTTCCCTTCGCAACGGAGGATTCCCCATGGCGCTTTGCCTGTACAATACCCTGGGAAGGAACGTCGAACCATTTACGCCGCTTGAGCCCGGAAAAGCCGGGTTTTACGGCTGCGGCCCCACCGTGTACAACTACGCCCACATTGGAAACCTGCGCGCCTATGTGCTGCATGATGTGCTGGTTCGCGTACTCCAGCGGTCCGGCTTTGCCGTAACCCACGTCATGAACATTACCGATGTGGGGCACCTTTCCGGGGATAATGACGAGGGCGATGACAAAATGGTCAAAAGCGCCGAAGAGCGCGGGAAAAGCGTCCTTGATGTGGCGGATTTCTATACCAAAGCGTTTTTTGCCGATACGGAACGGCTCAATATCAGGCGGCCCGCCGTGGTATGCCGGGCCACAGAGCACATCGCGGACATGATAGCCCTGGTAAAGCGTATCGAGGCCGCGGGCTTTACCTATGCCGCCGGGGGCAACCTTTACTTTGACGTTGCCCGCTTTCCCCGGTATGGCGACCTCGCCCTCCTCCGCCCCGCCGCGCTCAGGGCCGGAGCGCGTACCGGAGCGGACGGCAACAAACGGAACCCCCAGGATTTTGTGCTCTGGTTTACCAAAAGCAAGTTTGAAAACCAGGCCCTGGTCTGGGACAGTCCCTGGGGCCGGGGGTATCCGGGCTGGCACATTGAGTGTTCCGCCATGAGCCTTAAATACCTGGGGGAGCAGTTTGACATTCACGCCGGGGGTATCGATCATATTCCGGTGCACCATACCAACGAAATAGCCCAGACCGAAGCCGCCACGGGAAAACATCCCTGTGTAAAGTACTGGGTTCACAATGAATTTCTCGTGCTGGACCGGGGCAAAATGTCCAAGTCGGCGGGGAATTTTCTGACTCTGCAAAGTCTTGTTGATTCAGGCTACGAGCCGCTGGATTACCGGTATTTTCTGCTGGGCGGCCACTACCGGAGCCAGCTTCAGTTTTCGTTTGAAGCGCTGGACGGGGCGCGGAACGCCCGGCGCTCTCTCCGGGAGAAAATCCGCGCCCTCGCGGAAGCCCGGAATGCCAATAATGGCAATGCCAATAATGGCAATGGCACGGGACGGGAAAAAGCCGCCGCATGGCGCGCGTCATTTAACCGGGCGCTTGAGGACGATCTTAACACGCCGCGCGCGATGGCGGAACTGTGGGGGCTTCTCCGGGACAGTGAGGTAAGCCCCGCCGCCGCGCTGGAAGCGGTGTTTGATATGGACGGGGCGCTTGGTCTCGGCCTTGCGGAAGCCGCGGCGGAAAGCGGGCGGGAGGGGCTTGCCCGCGGCGAGGCCGCGGAAATAGAGGCGCTTGTGGCGGAACGGAGCGCGGCCAAAATGGCGAAGGATTTTGCGAAGGCCGACGCGATACGGAACCTCCTGCGGGAACGCGGCATCATGCTGGAAGACGGCGGCGCGGGAACGGTATGGCGGCGCGCCCGGTAAAGCCCGGCCCGGCGTTATGTTGACGGCGGTCCGGGCGTGCGCCGGATGAATCTGTAACAGATGAATCTGTAACAATTGAGGGGAAACATTGTTTCTGGATGGTGAAGGGGTGTTTTCCCCGGAGGAATTCCGCGCGCTGTATAACGCGGCTTTTCCGGTTTTGTTCCGGGTGGCCCGGCGTATTGCGGGAAGCGAGGAAGCGGCGGAGGATCTTTGCCAGGACGCTTTTTTTCGTCTTTACGAAAAAAAGATGGTCTTCCCCCGGAGCGAGGAGGCCAAGTACTGGCTGATCCGGGTGGTAAAAAACGCCGCGCTGAACTACGCGAAGCGGAAAGACCGGGAGCGCAAGGCATATCAGCGCGCGTTCCGGGAAGGGCGGCGCGAAGAGGAAGGGAGCGAAGAAGCGCTCCTCAAGAAAGAGAGCCGGGAAGCGGTCCGCAGCGCGCTGGACAAACTTCCCTATAATCTGCGTATGGTACTGATTCTGAAAGAATACGGAGAGTTGAATTACAAAGAGATAGGCCGGACGCTGGGCATTAGCGAAGGCAATGTGAAGGTGCGGGTATTCCGGGCGCGGGAGCGCCTCTCAACGCTTCTTGGCAATACCGAAGATGGCCAGGTTGACGGCCGGGCCGGACGCGGCGGGGATGGTTGATATGTGTCCTGATTCTCAAATTCTTTCGGTTTATTTTGACGGCGAGCTTCCCGATCCCTGGCGGACGCGGCTCGAATCCCACCTTGCGTCATGCGCGGCGTGCCGGGAAAAACGCGCCCGGTGGGAACGGCACCGGAACGCCATCCGTCCCGGGGAAGACGCGGATATGGAAGCCGCCCGTAACCGGGTGTGGGAGAACCTTTCCGCGTCCCACGGGAGGGCGCACGGACGGATTAAACCCGCGCGGCGGGCCGCTCCCGCGTTCTGGCGGCGCTCCGTGGCAATTCCCCTTCCGGCGGCGGCCGCCGCCGCGGTGGCCATCGTGGCGCTCGCTTTCGCGCTGTTCCGCGCTCAAAACGGGAACGCGGGATCCCGGGGAATCGAACCTCAAATGGCCGCCGGGATGAGCCTTGACGCGCGGGAAGTGGTTCCCGTGTCGGA
>JAITGJ010000053.1 GCA_031280705.1 Spirochaetaceae bacterium | reverse complement strand
TTCGTCGAATCGCTTTTGGGGTCGCAGCCGAACTGCATCACCTTGTAACCGAGTTTCGAGAGCGCCGCGCTTAAATTCGAGGTGGTGGTCGATTTGCCGATGCCGCCTTTGCCGTAAATTGCTATCTGTTTTGCCTTTGCCATTTATGCTTCCGCCTTTTGCGCGTATTTAATGTACGAGAATGGGTCTTTTTCGTACCATTCTTTTTTGAAGGGCAGCGCCGTATTGCGGGCTATCTGCCGGTTGAATTCAAAGTTCCGCAAGATTTTCCCCAGCCGCCTCGCAACCTCAAACACGCCTGAGTACCCGCGCAGAAGGCGCCCATAAAACCCCCGCCGATATTATCAACGAGTTGGTGCGCAAAAAAGTCGCCGCCGAAGCATAGGAACCCCACCCCGCCGGGGGGCGCAGGGGTGCCCGGCACCGTTCCGGGCGGCGCTTCCACGAGAGGCGGCAGCCCTGGATGTAATGCCAGACCCGGTAGACGAGTGCCTAAAAGACCGCCACGGCGACAGGGCGCTCTACAAGGTAAAGTAGCGCCCGGAACCGGCGCACCAGACTTCGTTCGCGTAACCGGGCCGCGAAACTGCCACACACATACGCTTACGGGTTACGGCGTACCGCGCAGCGCCCGCACAAAGGCCGCCGGATCGGGCGCGGAAAAAAAGGCCGCGCCGGATACCAGGACCCCGGCCCCCGCCGCGCGGGCAAGGGGCGCGGTCTGTTCGTTAATGCCCCCGTCCACGGAAATAAGGTAGTTAAGGCCCCGTTCCCGCCGGAACTCCGCAAGGGCGCGCACCTTTTCAAGGCATTCGGGGATCAGGCTCTGGCCGCCGTAGCCGGGGTTCACCGTCATCACCAGCACCAGATCCGCGCGGGAAAGAACGCCCGTTATCGCCGCCACCGGCGTTCCCGGCACGATGCTGATACCGGCCTTTTTCCCCAGTTGGCGCACGGCGTCAAGAAAGCGGTGCGCGTGAACGGCGGCTTCGGCATGAAACGTGATATAGTCCGCGCCGGCTTCGGCAAAATCCCGGAAGTGGTTTTGCGGCTCCCGCACCATGAGGTGCACGTCAAAGACGCCCCGCGCATGGGGCCGGAGGTCGGCCACGGCTTTCGCGCCCAGGGTAATGGGCGGCACAAAGGAACCGTCCATGACGTCAAGGTGTACCCACTCCGCGCCCGACGCGTCGATTGCGCGGGCGGCGCGGTCAAGGCCGGAAAAATCGGCGCTGAGAATCGACGGGGCGATAACCGGCAAAGCGTCTTCCACGTGGAGGCCGCCGGGAATATCCGTATCCATAAGGCGATTTTCTCATGTCCGGCGCTACTTGTAAAGAACGGCGAAACCGGGTATCATCATTTTAATCGTGCCATGGATGGAGAAAAATCGGCAGCGGCGCTCCTCCAGGAAGCCTGGGAGCATCTTAAATCATGCGACGCCAACGCGGCCCGGCTTTCCCTTGAGGACGCCCTGAAAATAGATTACGGGCATACGGAGGTCGTGTACGCCCTGAAATGCGTTAACTGGTGGCTTGAGCGGGTCCGGAAGCTGGGGGATTTTGAGGATACCTACGATAAGGGCGGGTATCTGCTCCTCCAGTGGCGGCAGTTTTTTACGTTTCTGGACCGGCTGGGGGGCCCCCGCGAGCCCTGTATGTACGCGATCCGGCGTTTTGTGTTTTCGTCCGCCCTCTCCTGGTTTCAGGATGTGCTGGGAGACGGCGTAAACCAGCACGACCCGGCGCTGCTGCTCCAGGTTGGACAGTGTTACAAGGGGGTAGGAAACTACGATTTGGCGCTGAATTACCTCCTCCAGGCATTCAAGTTCCGCCGCGAGGACGGGGAAACCCTTTCTGAACTGGCGGATCTGTACGCCCTGCTGGAGGACGCCCGGAAAGCGAAACTTTTTTTCCGGGAAGCGTTTTTTGCGGACCCCCAGGGCGTGGATATGCGGTCCATGGAGTCGGAAATGATCCTCGCGCTCCGGGACCGGGTCCGGGAGATGGGGTATCAGGACGGGGAGCTTGCCGAATGGATGCCCATTTACGGGCGTATTTTCGGGGTGTTTACGGTTCAGCGGGGACTCAAACCGGTGGAACTGGGGCGGCTCAAGCAGTCGATTTTTTCGCTGGAAAACGAAATCCGTAACCGCGCGGAAAACGCCGCGCGGAACCGGCCCCGGCTGATAAACCGGTATCTGTGGCTTCTGGACCATTATGAAAAAGTCCGGGCGGACCCGGCGCTTATTGAGGAAACCATGTTGAAGATAAAAATTATCGATCCGGCGATACATGAACGGATCAGATAGGGCGCGTCCAGACGCCGGTTTGGGCGGCCCGGTACGGAGGCTTGTCCGCCGGCCGGCCGGGCCGGCGGACAAGCCCCGTGAAGAATGGCGGCGCCTCCCGCCGCGGAACATCCGCCGGGGAGCGCTTTTAACACCAGAACAAACGCGCGGGAGCAGCTTTTTTCCGCGCGGAAGGACAGGGCTGTTCCGCCAGGGAACGAGCCCGATTTTTTTGTGTCAGGAGTCGGAACATGTCGAGTGAAGATGCCGGGCCGGTTGAATTAACGGGTCTCTTGAAAAAAGTATTTGAGATGCTGAACGAGGAAAAATGGACCCGCGCCACGTTGAGCAATTATTCCGAACATCAGTTCAGGGATCTGGACGAGGTTTTGCAGGAAGCGCGGGAACAGCGCCTGGTGGACGATCTGAAAAAAACCTGCGATGAGCATCTTTCCCACACGCGCAACAGCATTATCGCCCTGTACCTGTCCGGCATGATCGCCCTTTCCCGGCAGATCATCGACGACGCGACGCTGGTCAACCTCGTTTCCATTTTTGTGGACAACCACAAATGGAATATCGTCCGGTATCTGTGCGAACGCATTCTCGATTACGGCGAATCGAAATTCGCCCTGCGCACGCTTGCCGACTGTTACCGGAACGACAACGAGGAAGACAAAATTACCGGCGTCTGGGAGCGGCTGGTCAAGGTTGATTACGAGGAGGCGGACCTCGCGAAAGCCCTCGCGGAAAACGCCGAAAAACAGGGCAATACGGGCGAGGCGGTGGACTACTACAAAAAAGCCCTGCACCGCTACGTCAACAAGCAGCTTTTTACCAATGTCCGCGAAATCTGGACAAAACTGATTGAATACGGTCCGGACGACATTGATTTTTTCCTGCACGTCCAGAAACGGGTCGCGCGGAATATCAGCACGGACCGGGCGGTGATTCTCCTCCGCGATGTGTACGCTTCCTGCCGGAAAAACGGCGACATCAATACCGCCGTCAGTATTCTGAAACTCATTCTCCAGTACGACGAGCGCGATTCAAAGGCCCGCCAGGAAATTACCGAATGTTTCCGGGAAAAATACGCGGGGCACAGCCAGCTTGAAGAGTACATCCGTGTCTCCAACCTTACGCAGAGCTACCGGAACGTGCAGGAAGCCATTCAGGATTTTGAAAAGCATATCGCGTTCGACAAGGGCAATTTTGTGTACCACCGTACCTGGGGCGTCGGACGGATCGCCAAAATTGAGGGCGATGAAATTGTCATCGACTTTACCAAACAGCGGAACCATTCCATGTCCCTCAAGATGGCGGTAAACGCCCTCCAGACCCTTTCCCGGGATCACATCTGGGTGCTCAAAGCGGTGTGGAAAAAGGAAAAACTGCACGAAAAAGTAAAAAGCGATCCGGAGTGGGCCCTCAAAACCGTCATCCGCAGTTTCGGCAATTCCTGCGACATTAAACGTATCAAGGCGGAACTGGTGCCGTCGGTTCTGTCCGCCGGGGAGTGGCCGGCGTGGAATACCCGCGCAAAAGAGGTGCTTAAAACCGATCCGGCCCTGGGAGTAAGCCCGGAAAATATCGATCTCTACATGGTCCGGGATCGGCCCGTTACGCGTACGGAAAAACTGTACAACGAATTCAAGGCGGAGCGGGGATTTTTTGAACGCGCGCAGACCCTGCGGAGTTTCGTTTCCGAAAAGGACGTCGAACTCGATTCGGAGTATTTTTCCGAAATGCACGCCTGGTTCGCGGCGTTTCTGCGTTCGTACAGCCAGGTAAACGAACAGGTGCTTTCGGCGTATCTGCTCCTCAAGGATATTGCCGCCCGGTTTCCGCAGGCGCCGCTTCCACAGCTTAATTTTGAGGAATTGTTTGAGAGCATTGCCGACCTTCCCTCGGTGTTTCTTGCCATCAAGGACGCGAAACTCCGGGAGGAATTTCTGCATCACATTAAACTGCTCATTCCCGGCTGGGCGGATATTTATATCACGCTGTTCCCCTATGCCCTTTCGCCGTCCATTGTCGTCAACCTTGAAAAAGAAAACCGTGCGGACCGGCTTACCGCGATGGCGGAACGCTGCTTTGAAAATTACCGTGATTACCGGGAAGTAGTGGTGTGGCTGTACCGGAACGCCCTGAAAACGCCCTGGTTTATCGCGGCAAACATCCCGGAAGAAAAAATCATCATCACGCTGATCCACATTCTCGATGTTAGCTACCGGGAAATTGAAAATCACCGGGACGTTACGGAAAACCGTAAAATAAACCGGCAGGTTCACACGATCCTTTTTCGGGACGGCCTCATTGCTTCATGTATCGCGCGCGCCGATTCCGACGCGGCCCTCCGCATCTTTACCTATATCGAAGACGTAAAGGACCTTGATCCCGCGGACAAAATGAAGCTCCGGAGCGCCATCACGGAAAAATTTCCCGGTTTCAAATTCTTTGGCGACACGGAAAAAGCCACGGTTTCGCGCGGACTTATGGTTACGCTGGCAAAATACGAAGAAAAGCAAAAACAGCTCGCGCACATCATGGAAGTTGAAGTTCCCGCCAATTCCAAGGATATCGCGTTCGCCCTTTCCCTGGGGGACCTCCGGGAAAACGCGGAGTACAAGGCCGCCAAGGAAAAACAGGAAATTCTCAATTCCACCGTGGCGCGGCTGAAAGACGAAATCGACCGGGCGCAGCTTTTCGATCCCGCCACGGTTAATACGGGCCGGGTGTCCTTCGGTACCAGAGTCGTGCTCAGGAACGGCTCTTCAGGCGCGGCGGAAGAATACACGATCCTTGGCCCCTGGGAATCGGACCCGGAAAACCGGGTTATTTCCTACCTTTCGCCTTTTGGCGGCGCGCTCCTCAACAAAAAAACGGGAGAGAATTTTGTGTTCTCCATCGAGAACGAAAAAATAGCGTATACTGTCGGGGAAATCAGCGCCGCGCTGTAATGCATCCCGCACGGCATTCCCGTGCGGGATGCGCGTACACAGCGCTGCCGGTACGGTGTGCGAAAATACGGTTAAGCGGGAGCGCGATTACATTCATCGGCGTTTCCATAGCAAGCGGGCCGGAGCCGCCGCACGGCGGATGTACGGCCCGCCTAAAAAAACTGGGGAGAGAAACATGATATCATCAACCATTTTGGCGGCGTCCGTTCTCGCGGCGCTTTTGGCTTCTGCCTGCGCGTCC
>JAITGJ010000274.1 GCA_031280705.1 Spirochaetaceae bacterium | reverse complement strand
TTGAAGCGGGCAAAGTGTTCCTTGCCGATGTGGATAATGTAGTATTCGTTTCCCGCGTCCGTTTCCGCCGCGCTGTCGGCAGCCAGCGTTTTGTAACCCTGCCGCGCCATCAGTCCCGCGAAATAAAGGCCCGCGGTCCCTCCCCCGGCAACCACCACGTCAACATCCCGTTCCATCGCTTCCTCCTCTGCCTGTTCGATAAGCCGGTTGGCCGTCTCATCTGTCCAGTATAGCATACGATGGAAACGGCACAACAGCGGCGTCGCCGGACAGCGCGCCGTCCGGCGCGCTCAGCCGGGAGAGACGCGGGAAGAAGGGGACGGCGGGGCGGCGGCAAAAAGCTCCGCAAAAAAATGCCGGGACGCCGCGCTTTCCCGGCAAAAGAGGAAGGTCATTACCGCGTAGCCTGCGGGCGTAAAGAAAAACGCCGGGGCAAAGGCGGGATAAAACCGCAGGGCGGGGACCATCCGTGAAAGCACGAAAGACACGAGGGCAAAGACGCCCGCGATAAGCCACAGGAACGCGACAAGTTTGGTGGCGGCGGGGAGGCGCATTTTTATTTTGATGATGGTCTTCCCGTCCGCCGGTTCAAAGCTCCCGCTGATGCAGGGCAAAAACCAGTTCCGGTACCCGGTAACGCGGCTCACCGTAAAACGGCTCCCGGTAACGGCTCCTTCGTAGGGCCGCGCGCGGCCGTCAAATATCCAGCGCTCACCGGGCTTTACCGCCGGTTCGATCACTTCCAAAAGGCGGGAACGAAGCACGGTTTCGTCCAGGGGAGAAATCCAGGTAATGTTCAGAAAAGGAACAAATGCCACCGGCGTATCCCTGGGCCTGCAAAAATGGCGTTGCCATGGCGGCGTCATCATGGCAACGCCGCCATGATGACGCCGTTAGCGCCGTTCGGAGAGGTCCATCGCGTTGAGCAGGGCCACCGAACCGTCCGCCCGCTGTATAAGCAGAATATCGCCCTGAATGACCGGAGCACCCAGGGGATGCACGGCGATGACCGATTCGGCAACCCGCGCCAGATTTGTATTGAAGCGGGCAAGGCGGACCCCGCCGCCCGAAACGGTCATGGCGTAGAGGTTGTCCCCGCTTGACCAGAGGAGGCTCTGCGGGTGAATGTC
Organism: Spirochaetaceae bacterium; assembly: GCA_031280705.1. Classification (GTDB taxonomy): domain Bacteria; phylum Spirochaetota; class Spirochaetia; order Treponematales; family Breznakiellaceae; genus JAISQV01. The sequence continues at coordinate 1,453 of JAITGJ010000274.1, read as the reverse complement.
CACATCCCCCTGCGCGGCCATTTCAAGGGTCTCCTGATTGATTTCGATCAGTCTGATGGCGGCGTTGCCCCGGCTCTCACCGGCGATGGCGACAAGTTTGCCCCCGGCCAGGGTTATCGCGCGGGGATTTACCGTATTGAGGGCTCCGGCGCGGAGCCGGTCCCCTGTCGCGGTATTGAGGCGCACCATCCGTCCCAGCGTGGAATCCGCGCCGCTCAACTCCACCCCAAGAATCCCTACGGGCGCCGCTTCGCGGGCGGCGTCCTGCGCCGCGATGATCTCCTGCTGATCCCGGGCAATGTCCTGCCGCTGCTCCCGCGCCGCCGTCTCCCGCTCTTCCGCAAGGGCCTGGCTTGCATCGGCCTCCCGGCGCTGGACCGCGGCCGCTTCTTCATCCGCTCCCAGCCGTTCTTCGGTCTCCGCTGCGGCTTCTTCCCGCGCGGCAAGCCCTTCTTCCCGCCGCGCCGCTTCTTCCGGCGTTATCCGGCCCGCCGCGGCCGCCGCCTCCGTCTCCGCGCGTTCCTCCGCAATCCGCTCCCGTTCCGCCGCCGCCGCTTCGCGTTCACGATCGATCCGTTCCTGTTCCCGGTCCGCCGCTTCGCGCTGCCGGGCGGACTGTTCCGCCGCCGACTCGGCTTCCCGTTCCATCAAATCCACCATTTCCCGGCGGCTGTCCACCCCGCGGTCCTCCGCCGAACGCATCTCGTCAATCACTTCGGGCGCGGTCAGGGAGCCGGTGTCAATGGCGCTGAGCGATCCGGAAACCGCCGTCATAAGCGGAATTACCATCAATGTCTGCCCCGGCCATTCGTCAAACCGGGTGGAAAGTCCCGCCCGGACGGGATCCAGATGGCCCAACACCGCGGTTTTGTACCGCCCCGAAAAATATTCCCCCTTGCCCCGGTACACCGCGTTGTACACGGTAATAAATTCCGCAAGAAGCGCCGCGTCGCTTTCAGAATAATGATACGCCGCCGTAAGATAGCCCTGAATGATCAGGCGGAGGTTCCTGATATGATCCACCCCGGCGCCGCTTCCCAGCCCAAAAATATCCGCGTTAAGCCGGTCCCCCTCCGGCTCCGTAACGGAGTGAATCACAAAATACCGCGCGGTATTTCCCGCGGTAACGCCGCCGGAAGCGACAACCGCACCGGGCCCGGCGCCCAGCGCGCGGATCTCTTCGCGCGTATCGATCCGGGCATAAGGCCCCTCATAATTGGTAAAACTGATCGATCCCGCGCCCGATCGCAGCTCCGCCTCGTCAACCTGCTGGGCAGGAAGCGGCACAAGCGATACAAACAGCGTAAAAATACAAACTTTTTTCATAACGGCGGTGGTATTCATGGAACGCTCCTGCTCCAGTTATAAGCCTTTTGGGGGTAAATTACCACCGGGCGGCGCGGCTCACCGGGGGGGGGGGGGGCAAGGGCGCCGGGCGCCGGGACTGCCTCCC
>JAITGJ010000251.1 GCA_031280705.1 Spirochaetaceae bacterium | reverse complement strand
AATTTGCGGCGGATTCTCCGAAAAACACCGGGCCGCACGGCCCGGAGGCGGTTTTCTTAGCCTAAGGGCTATGAAAATGCGATTTTCAAGGAAGTCTGTCTATAAGGTGTCCACATTATAGACAGACGCTAGTTAATTATCGGGCTTTGCCAAATCTGGCTTTGCTCAAAGCCTTCCATTGTTTTGATCAACGCGAGCCAGTAATCGGCCTCGTTCTGGGACGTATAGGGGCCGATACGGACCCGGTACCAGATTTTGCCGTTAACATCGCTGTTTTCCACGATAGATGTGATGCCCCGCAAAGCCAGATTGTCCTTGGCCGAATCGGCGTGATTCATGCTGGAAAATGATCCGGCCTGAACCCACCAGGCGCTGTTCCTCCGGGAGAGGGCGGATTTTGCCGCCGGACGCGCGGCGGCGCTCTGCACGGGGGGGGCGGCCGCGGCCACGGGACGGGGAGCCGGCGGTGTTTCGCGCGGGACGGCCCGCGCCGGGGCGGGAGCGGGCGACGCGGGAATGGCCGCGGCGGGAGACGCTGCCTGCCGGGGCCGGGGAACGGAAACAATTACTTCGCCGTCCGGCTTGCCGGTCCCCACGGGGGCCGCGTCAACCACAAAATACGAATCAGCCGAAGAAGGCGGAACCGCAGGAGCGGGAAGCGGCGCGGCGGAAGATTCTCCGGCCGGGGCGGCGGTTTCCGCCAGGGGAGTACCGGCGCCCGCCGCTTGCGTGTTCCACGCGGGCACGGGGGATGTGGCCGCGGAAGACGCCGCCCCCTGACTGCCTGACAACGCGGCAGGGGGAGATCCCGCGCCGGGAAGGGCCGTACCGCCCGTTCCCGGCTCAACCGGACTCTGGGCAATTGCTGCCTGCGCGGTGGTTTCCTGCCGGGGAGTAAACACAAGAATTGCCGTACCAACGGCAACCACCAGAAACATACCGACCGATACGGTTACCAAAAGGATTTTCTTCTTTTCCATATTTATTGCACCATTTCCCATAAACCAAGCCGGGAGATTATCCCTTCAAGCTGGGCGTCAACGCCCGGCCCCAGGGGATTGTTATACACGCTATAAATATCGGTTTCTCTGGACAAATATTGAGCGATGAAGCGGCGCTGGGCATGGAAGCGCTTGAGGATGACGGACCAGGGGAGCCTATCGCGTTTACGCGCGCGGAAGAGGCGGACGGGGAGCCAGGCTTCTACCAGGATAATGGCGTCAAGCCGCGTAAAGGCGGCGGACCGGTGGAGGAGCGCGGCGTTGATCACGCAGGAGGCGGCCTGACGTTCTATCCATGCCGTGGTGAGACGGTTTACCGCAGGATGAACGATAGCCTCAAGGGCGGCGAGTTCTTCAGGCTTCCCAAATACAACTGACGCGAGTTTTTTGCGGTCAACTTCCCCCGCGCCGTCCAGAACGCCGTCCCCAAACCGCGCGGCAACGGCGGCTTTTTCGGTACGGAGCGCTTCGTGTCCAAGACGGTCCACGTCCAGTACGGGAATGCCGCGCTTTTCGAGCAAAGACGCGGCGTAATTCTTCCCCGCGCACATAAGCCCCGCGAGTCCTATCACTTTTTTTGTGCCGCCGTTTTCCATTCCGGACCGCCGGATTATTCGTTATTCAGCAAGGTTGAATTTTTTGAGGGAAAAATCTTTCCAGCCCTTGCAAAGGTTTCTTCTGTTAATATCAACACAGGCAAGCATCTGGTCATCAAAAAAATCGAGCAGATTTTCTGTGCTGTTGTTGATTTTGAATTCCATTTCTTCATCATACAGGGGAATAACCTGATAAAAATTGATCGCGCCTTCGGCAATTTCACAGGCGCCGGCATCCGCGCCAAACGCGCCGGGATTGAGGAGGAGAACGCCGCTCAAAGCGGTATTTTCCGCAAGCGGCTGTCCGGCGGGCACGGTGTGGCCCCAGCCCAGCCAGGTGTTTTCGCCGGCGGGCAGGCGGGCGAGCAGTTTAAGCCAGCGCAGAGGCCAGTACCATTTTTCATCGGAAAGGGCGTCTTCCGCAAGATTCCAGTCCGCGGGGAGGCATATCAAGAGTTCCGCCCGCTCACTATGTTCCAGTCCGGGCGGAACGTCCATCACGCGGGCGCCCATGCCCATCGTTACCAGCGTGTAGTAATTGCGCTTTTTGGTGGGTTCGACAACGGCAATATCAACATGAATATCCGGCGAGGCAAGCTCATGAAACACATTTTTGAATGATCCAAAATAGCGCACGATATGATCCTCAAGGCGGTCAAGCTGATCCTCCGTATACAGTTCCGGGTGATACACGTCCTTTCCCTGACGCCGGTCTTCGGCCTCCCCAAGGCTTGCGTTAAGAAAACTCACCGTGCTTTCATCATTATCGCCGTGGTCAATAGCCGCGCGAAAATACTCCGCCGCTTCGGCCTCCCGGCCCAGGAAATACAGGGCATACCCCACCCGGAAATGCCACTTGCCGTCTTCCGCGCCTTCCTGCCGGAGGGGAAGGAGCACCGCAAGGGCCTCTTCGTAGCGGGAAAGGTTATTGAGGGCGCGGGCGTAACAACTGACGATGCCGTAGTCCCATTCGCCCGGATCAATTTTTTCAATGGCCGCGGCGATTTTTTTGTGCTTGTCCCGGGCGTGCCAGGTCTCCAGTGTGCGTATCAGTTTTGCCCGGTCTTCGCCATTCATCATGGCCTCCTTGTAATGAGGCAGATACAATGCTGCATCCGCCGCGTCCAGCACAGCATCGCCTGGCATCCGCCGCGGAGATTGCCGCGTAGCCCGCATGGATCGGGCTAATGAAAATCGCCCCAGCGTTTGCCCGTTTCCACGCTGACCCGCAGGGGAACGGACAGCGTTACCGCGTTTTCCATCACGTTCCGCACGAGGAGCGCGGCCTCTTCCGCCCCGTTTTTGGGACACTCAAGGATCAGTTCGTCGTGCACCTGCAAAAGAAGCCGCGCGGGCGAGGCAGTCTCGGCGAGGCGGCGGTCCAGCTTGAGCATGGCGGTTTTTACGATGTCCGCCGCGGACCCCTGAATCGGCGTATTAACCGCGACACGTTCCGCCGCGGCTTTTTCGGTTTTGTTGCGGGAATTGATGGCGCGGATATACCGCCGCCGGCCCAGTATCGTGGAGGCGTATCCCGTTTCTTCGGTTTTTTTGATCAGTTCCCCAACCAGCCGCTTTACGCCCGCGTAGGTCCGGAAATAGGCCGCAATAAATTCCGTGGCTTCGGCGCGGCTGATGCCGAGTTCACTGGCGAGGCGGTAGGCGCTCATTCCGTACATCACCCCAAAGTTGATGGTTTTTGCGATGCGCCGCTGGTTGCCGTCAATATCACTTTCGCGTATCCCGAAAATCAACGAGGCTGTCCGGGAGTGGACATCTTTCCCCTCCTGAAAGGCCGTGATGAGGTTTTCATCGCCTGAAAGATGGGCCAGCACCACCAGCTCAATCTGGCTGTAATCCGCGGAAATAAGCACGTGATCCGCTTCGGCAATAAACGCCGCGCGGATGCGGCGGCCTTCTTCGTCCCGGATGGGAATATTCTGCAAATTGGGCTCCCGGCTGGAAAGACGGCCCGTGGCCGTGCCGGTCTGCACAAAATTGGTGTGGATCCGCTGGTTTTTTCCCGCCTGGGCCGCGAGCGTATCCACGTAGGTAGATTTAAGCTTTGCAAGCGTCCGGTGGCGAAGAATGAGCGCGGGAACGGGATCCACCCGGGCAAGCTCCTCCAGCACGGCCACATCGGTGGAGTAGCCGGTTTTGGTTTTTTTGCCGGGAATAAGTTTCCGCTCCCGGAACAGTACCTCCTGGAGTTGTTTGGTGGATCCCAGGTTAAAGGTATGCCCCACCATGTCGTAGGCTTTTCGCTCAATTTCTTTGAGCTCTCCGGCAAGTTCTATCCCGTACTTCTCAAGGGCGGCGGGGTCGATTTTGATGCCCACCCCTTCCATTTCCGCGAGCACGGGGAGCAGGGGCATTTCAAGATTGTAAAACAGGGCGGCGGCCCCCGGCGCGGCAAGGCGTTTTTCGAGCATCGTTTTCATTCTGAAACAGAGGTCCGCGTCCTCCGCGGAATACCGGACCGCCGTTTCAAGATCGACCTGCTCAAAGGTCCAGCCGCGCGGAACGACATCGTTATAGGCAAGGGCGTTGTAATCAAAATGCAACGCCGCAAGGAAATCAAGTGAATAATTCCCCCGATCGCTGTCGTCCACCCAGGCGGCCACCATGGTGTCCCAGATCCGGCAGTCCCAGCGGGGAACGCCCCAGCCGCGGGAAACCTTGTAATCGAATTTTGCGTTGTGGGCGATGATGGTCATGTCCGGATCGGCAAACAGGGGCAGAAGGAGATCCCGCACCCGGCCCGGCTCGATAAAGGGGGCATTGTCCATGCCGCCGGCCCGCGTGCCCCGGTGGGACACGACAGGAACGTACACGGCCTCCTTGCTCTTGACGGCGAGACTTATGCCGATGGGTTTGGCGTTCCAGGCGTCAAGCCCATCAGTCTCAAAATCAAACGCGATTACGCCGTTTTTCCGTCCCGCTTTCAGGATGGACTCAAGCTCCGCAATATCCAGCACGGCGCGGTACGTTCCCGGCCCCAAAAGGGCGGGGTCCACGACGGGTTTTTGGGCCGCTTCTTCGCCGGGCGCTCCGGCGGAAATGGAAGACGCCCTTGAGATCGCCCAGAATGCCGTGCCGTGTGAGCGTTCGCCTTCGGCGGACCGGGCCCGGGGATCAAGCTGGCGGGCAACCTGCTTTATGCCTTCCCGGAGAAGTACCACGGCGGCGGCGGCACGGTCAAGTTTTTCAATGGAAAATTCCTCAAGGTCTTTCACGGCAAGGGGTACGCCGCTGTCCAGCGCAATAAGTTCACGGGCGAAAAAGGCGCTTTCCTGTCCCTGGGCCAGCTTTTTGCCTATAGCGCCCTCAATACCGGCAATATTCTCGTAAATTTCTTCAAGCGAACCGTAGCGGGCCATCAGTTTGACGGCTGTTTTTTCACCGATACCCTTGACGCCGGGCACATTGTCGGAGGCGTCCCCCACCAGGGAAAGCAGGTCCAGCACTTTTTCCGGGGGAACGCCCCATTCGGCCTTTATTTCTTCCGGCCCCATCAACTCATAGTTGAGGCCGCCGCCCTGCGGCGCTCCCGCAGGATTTCCGTCGCCGAGAGAACCCTTGCGGGGCCGGAGTTCCCATACGCCGTCTCCCACAAGCTGGAGGAGGTCCTTGTCCGCGGAAAGTATGTAACACTGACGTTTTTCCGCCCGGCATTTTTTCACCAGCGTGGCAATAATATCGTCGGCCTCAAACCCGTCGGCCCGCAGTGAGTCCACGCCCAGCGCGGAAAGAAATTCTTCCACCAGCGGCACCTGATCGTGCAGATCCTCCGGGGTTTTCTGCCGTGTCGCTTTGTACGCCGGATATTTTTTGTGCCGGAATGTGGGCAAAAGGGAATCAAACACCGCCACGAGACGTTTAACGTGGTGGTCATTGCCCACTGCGGGAACGCCATCATCAATGAGCGTTGTAACCGTGCGGGCAAAACCAAACAGGGCGGAAATGTTATTCCCCGCGGCATTGAGCAAAGGATGAGCCAGGAAAGCAAAGTAGGAACGATAAATAAGCCCGTAGGCGTCAACAATATAGAGGGGCGGTTTCACCCTTTGATGATAGCGGCTTTATCCTTCTATATCAATGAGGGTTGGCGCGGGAGTTTCGCCATACACGGAGCGTCCCTTCCGGTAGGGATTTTTGGCGAGGATTTTGATTTCCTCCTGAACCTTTTCCATTTTTTTGGAAAGAAGCGCGCGATTCCGCTCCAGGAGGGCCGCGGCTTCTCCGCGCAAATTTTCAAGTGATGTTTTAAGGTCCCCGGCGGCCTCGTCCTTTTTGGGTCTGGCCCGGCGGCCCGGACGTTTTCCGGCGGGATACGAAACGTCAAGCATCCGTTCCAAAGGATCGATAACTTTTTGAATCGAAAAAATATCGGCAACGATCCGGCTTTCCAGATTGACATGGGCTTCAAGCTCATCGCCCGTGGACGCCGCCCATTCGCCTTCGATAAGGTTTTGCTGTTTTTCCAGAACCTCAAGGTACTGCCTGAACCGGTCCCGCTGGGTTTTGAGCAATTCCCGAAACCGCCTCAGCACAAGAACGCGTTCCTGTACTTCGGCATCGCTGGGCGCTTCCGTCCGTGCGCGGCGCGGCGTACCCGGCCTTTCCCCAGGGCTGGCCGGGGCGGCTTTTGCTCTGTCCGCGGTGGATTTGCCGGCGGCGGCCCGGCCCAAAGGGGCCTTACCCGGCGCCGCTTTCTCTGTGCCGGACTTGTCCGAAACAGACTTGTCCGGCGCGGACTTGTCCGGAGCGGACTTTGCCGATCCTGTCCGGGTTCTGCCCGCGGGACGGGTCCCGCCTGCGCTTCCCGCGCCGGATTTCGCCGCTCTTTTGGCCATAGTTCCTGCTAACCGGCAATATTGACGCCCACGAGGGGCCGTTCCATGCCTGCGGCGGCAGTTTTCGCCGAGGCTTCGCTCCAGGCGCCGCGAAGATCATCAACCATATTTCGTACAACCAGTATCCGCCGCGCGTCATGGGAGATATTCGCCTCAAGGAGTTCCTGGTTGAACCATGTATACAGCGAAAACAGATTCCGCGCGATCTCTCCTCCGGCGTCAAAATCAAGGGAAACCATCAATTCTGTAATTATTTCCTGGGCTTTGAGTATGTTTTTACCTATTTTTTCGATGGAGCCGGGCGCGAGTTTCCGGTTTCCCCGGCCCGCCCGCCCGGTTCCGGTGTTCTGGCCTCCGGCGGACGGCCGCAAAAGTTCGAGTCCCTTGTCGAGCTGCTTCACCACCGCATCGTAGAGCATCACGATAAGCTGCCCCTGACTGGCGGTTTTAATCCTCGTTTCCCGGTACGCGGATGATACGCTGGCGTATGCCACAATTACCTCCTCGAGTTCCACGCTCCCGCCCCGGCGCCGCCGGTACGGCAAAACATAGACCTACCCTTTTTTATCGGTCTCTCAAAATAAATCTTAAGGGAAATTTTGGAAAAAT
>JAITGJ010000247.1 GCA_031280705.1 Spirochaetaceae bacterium | reverse complement strand
GCTTTTGCGCTTGGGTTTTGCGGCGGAGCCGCAAAACCCAGGGCGGCGCTCGAACCCGGACAAATCCGCATCCATGCGGATTTGTCCGGGGGGCTTAGTGCGGGGGGCCTGACTGGAGGGCCATGCGGTGGGGCCTGGCGAGCAAATTGCCCGAGCCGCGTAGCGGCTTGGGCAATTCAGCGGGAAAGTTTTTCAAGCTGATAGCGCGACGCTTCCGCAAGGGCTGCGTACAGTTTTGCGGACAGTTCCAGATGGCGCTCCAGTTCCGCACCGGGCGCGGCGGTAAGATCCTTTTCCAGTTCCGCAAGCGGCGGAAACAGAAAGCCCGCCACGTCATGTACGGCGCTCGCGCTGATGCGGGCATTCGCTTCTTCAAGCGCCGTCAAAACCGCCCGGATTTCCGCGCCGCCGCTCCGCCGCCGCGCGGTTTCCCGCGCACGGCCGGCGGCTCCGGCGGCCCGTCCGGCAATCTCCGCTATATCCGCAAGCCCGTCAAGCAGGACGCGCCTGGCTTCCCCGTACCGGCGGGCGCGGAGGGATTGCGCTTCCGGCGCATGGAAACGCGCTTCCGCCGCGGCAAAAGCGTCCCGCAGTACCGCGTCGATTTCCTGCCGCCGGGGGGGCAGCGCAAGCAGTTCCCCGGCTTCGCCCGGTTCCAGTCCGGCGATGGCAAGTCCCCGTGCGGCGTCCGTACCGGTATACAGGCCCCGGTTCCGTATTTCAGGATAATGGCGGAACCGGTTTTCAAACCAGGCGGCGTACAGGGAAAGCCGCCGGTCGGTAAGGACACGCCCGCCATCCGCCGCGGGCGCATAATAGGGGCCGCCGCCGCGCAGGGCGTGCATCGAACGGACTTCCGCCGGAAAAAAGCGGGTCGATTCGCCGTGGGCGCGCTCCTCAAAAGCCGCGCCCCGGAAATGCGTTTTCAGGTCCGGAAACGAAAGATCCAGTCCGGCAATCCAGATTGAGGAAGCGCCCAGGAGCCGCGCAAAATCCCACGCCGTGGTTGCAACGGAGCCGCCCGCGCCCAGGCTGCCTTTTGGATCAACCCGGTCTTCCATAAACTTACCCAGGGGAAAAAGGGACCCGCAGAGCCAGATACGCGCCGCCTCGTGCCGCAGGACAGAGGGGTACACCGCCGATTCAGCCACCAGACAGGTCCGCCGCGCCGCCGCGCGGTCAAGATGCCGCGCGTTCCAAAACTGGGGATCCACCACCAGCACAAAGTCCGCACCGGTCCCCTCGCGGAGCAGCAGGCGAAGGGCCGTGTCCACCGCCACAATCAACGCGCGTTCCCGGAGGCGCGGCAAAAGCGGCGCGATGCCGTCAAGGGACGGGCCCGCCGCAACAAGGAGCACGGGAATATCCCGGGGCAGTATTCCCGAAAGCGCCGCGATGCCGGGACAGTCCCGAATGGCCGTCATGTTCGCGCCGAGATTCCGCATCCAGCGTTTCCCAAAACGGCGGAGTGTCGCCAGGTTTACTTCATCCTTTGCGGCAAAGGAGGCGATTTGCCGTTCCGCCTCGCCGTACCAATCGGCGTCCAATTCCACCAGCGGGCGGTTTTTGAGCAATTCCGGTTTTCCCGGAAATAAACGAAGCGCGGACAGCGCCGCGCCCGCGGAACCGCCCAGCACAATGACAATATTTTTCCGTTCGAGCAGGGCCGAAAGGTCCCGGCATTCCAGCGCCGCCGCAAATACGCTTTTTTTGCGCTCTACAACAAGCAGGGGGCGTCCGGGAAACCGTTCCGCCGCCGCTTCCGCCGCGTACCCAAGGCCAAAGCCCAAAATGATCACCGGCCCCGTACCCGGAGGGATCTCCCGCGCAAGGCGCTCCGCTTCCCGGCGGGGGCCGCGCAGGGAATGAATGTGCACGCCGTTCACCGTGAGCGCGGGATCGCCGCCGCTTGAGGAAACCACCGCGACGCGATCTTCGCCGCCGTTCGCGCACTGCGCGTTCGCAAGATTCGTGTCCGCGCTGTCCGCGCGGGAGAGATTTTCGTGTGCGGACTGTCCGCGCGAAAGATTTTCCGCCAGGGCCGGGATGTGTTTCCATAGAACGCGGAGATTGTTCTCCCAAACGGCGCGGTTTTCCATGCGGAATTATTCCAGTTGCAGGGTGATCACCATGCCGGGCTGGAAGGGCGTTCCCGGCGGCGGATTTTGACGGAGAACCCAGCCCTCGCCGTACAGTTCAATGGTTACGTCATCCCGGAGCAGGAGCGGCAAAATCTGTTTTTTTGAATAGCCGGTAAAGTCGGGAACGGACGTTTCCATCCGGGGAATGTCAATGGGGGGCAGGATTATCGAGCCGGAATGTTCTACGCGCCGGTTCCGGCCGCGGGGGATGCCCAGATAGTCAACCAGCGCTTCCGCCGCTTCGCGCACCGGCGGCGCGGCAATTCTTCCGGCGAGGTATTCCCCCTGGGGTTTTACGATAACCAGGTACAGAATCAGCACCGGATTCTCCGCCGGAACCAGGGCGATGCAGCTTGCGATATAGTCCGTTTCGGAATAGCCGCTGCCGGGCGTGGATATTTGCGCGGTGCCCGTTTTAACCGCAAGGGAAAGGTCCTCCACATTGGCCCGCCGTCCCGTTCCGGCGCTGGTAACATCTACCATATAAGAGCGGATCGCGCGCGCGGTCTCCACGCCGGTAACGCGCCGGGGGGGCGCGGTCTCAAAATTCCGCACGGTTTTGCCGTTCCACGAAATGATGCGGGAAACGATTTTCGGGCTTACCATCACCCCGTCATTGGCGATTGCCGTTGCCGCCTGAAGCATCTGGAGGGCGGATACGGAAATCTCCTGCCCCATGGAAAGGGTCGCTTTGGTCCGGTCCGACCAATATTCAGGAGCGCTTAAAGAGCCCGCGCTTTCGCCGGGATTTCCCGCGCCGGTCCGCATGCCGAATCCAAAATCCTTGAGGCGGTTATAAAACGAAAGCGCGTCCAGGCGTTCGGAGGCGTAGGCCGCCCCGGCGTTGCAGGACTGTACGATAATGTCCCGCGCGTTCACCGTGCCGTGAGCGCCAAGGCACCCGATGGTGATCCGTTCGCCCCGGCCCGTAACGCGCTCCCAGCGGCCGTTGCAGAAAAAAGTGGACTGCCCAGTAATCGCCTGTGAATCCATAAGCGCCGCAAGGCTGTAGATCTTGAATACCGATCCCGGCTCGTAGGCCCAGACGGCGCTCCGGTTTGTCCGGTTTTCCGGCGCCGACCCGCGAAAGTTGTTGGGATCAAAATCGGGGAGGGAGGCCGAGCCGAGCATATCCCCGGTGCGGGGGTCGAGCGCGAGAAGCATAACCGCTTCCGCGCTGTTTTCCGTGAGCACCCGGCGGCCTATCTCCTCCAGGGTGTACTGCACGCTCGCGTCAATGGTAAGCACCACCTGATTGCCGTTGCCGTCTTTGGGGGCAAGCTCATCGTTAAAAAAATATTCAATTCCCTCAAGGCCAATCTGATCGGCGCCCACAAACCCGATAATTTGGCTGGCCAGGCGGTCTTCCGGGTAAATCCGCCCCACAATCGGGTCAACGCCCACGCCGGGAAGCCGCCCCTCGCCTATGGCCGCCTCAATTGCGCGAAGGGTGATCTCATCAACCTGCCGCTTGACCATCACATTGTTGCTTACCGCCGTATCAATGCGCCGCAGCAGGTCTTCCCCGCTCATGCCGAGCAGGGGCGCGAGTTCCCGGCAAAGCGCGTCTTTATCCCGGATATTGGGCTTCCAGATTTTGATGTCGCCCAGCCGGGTTTGCAGGGCAAGGCTGCGCCCGTTCCGGTCCAGAATGGCCCCCCGGTCAAGAACCGGCCGCGGCGGGTTTATCTCTTCCGGGGAAGGGGGGTTAAACATAAGAGACGCGTAGCGCAGCAGAACAAGAAACGCCGCGGCGGACAAGAGCGCGGCAACCACGATAAAACGCCGCTTGAACGGATGAGGCGATCCATTATTCGGGGAAAAGCCGCTCATTTAATACCTACCACCCTCCCCACGATGCGATCCGCCGGAACCGGGCCGTAGGAACGGGAATCGTAGGACTCAAGATCATTGTCGCCAAGCGCGAAAAACGTCCGGCCAGACGCCGGATCAACGCCGCCGCAGCGTTTGACCGCCATGCTTCCCCCCGGCGCAATAAAAATAACCACGTCTCCCTTACGGGGCAGACGCCACCGGCAAAGGTATGCGTCCGCGCCGGGGAGGCGGAGCCCATAGGCCAGCCGGTTTACCAGAAGCACCCTGCCGGGCCTAATGGCCGGAAGCATGGAGCGGCCGTTCACAATGACAAAATCAAACAAAAAGCATTTTGCGATAATCGCGGCAAGGAAAGCGGCAAGTACCGCCGCGCCAGGCCGGGAAGCCCTGCGTTCCATACCGGCAAGTATAATGATTACGTTTCTTTATGTCGATAAATCAGTATTATGGTGGATTTACTGGCTTCCCAGCGTGTGAAACGGCGAAGGCCGGCGCTTGCCGCACCGGGCGCTTCCGGCAGTTTTGGCGATATTAAACAGCAGCCTGTTCGCCGCAGAGCCGTCAAAAAAAACGCCGCCGCAAAGCGAAAAGCCCTGCTCCGGCGCCGTGCCGGAGATGCCGCGGGTGAACCGCTTCCCGCGCGGCAAACCGTCCCGGCGGCGCGGGGATTTCCCGGCGGCGTATTCCGGTCCCTGCAATCCGTGATCGCGCCGCTTTTTGCGAAAAAAAAACGCCTCTCCGCCGCGGGAACCGGGCTGATGGCGGCGGCCATGCACGCGCGCCGGTCCCGGGCGGCTTCCGCCTCCGGCGCGCCGCGTCCGGCGGAACCGGTAAACGAACAGAAACGGGCGCTTCCACGGTTTCTCGGCTCGGTACTGCCCCTGGTTATACTCCTCGGCCTTGGAGTGTACTTTTTCTTTTTTTCCGGCAGGCCGTTAAACGCGGCCGCGGCTTCCGGCGCGGCGGACATCGACCCCGGCAGCGCTCATTTTGAAGACAGCCTGGTTCTGCGGCACATGGCCTCATTTGCGGGACTTTTGCTGGAAAAGCCGGAAGAAGAAAACATATCCATCACGCTGGTTGAATCCTTCGCCTGGGAAACCTATACGATAAAGCGCGGCGATTCGGTGGAGCGCATCGCGCGGGAGCATGATATTTCCATTGACGCGATCATCGCGGCCAACAATCTTACCAATGCCCACCGCCTCTACGAAGGCCAGGAAATACGCATCCCCAACATGGACGGCATTCCCTACACGGTAAAACGCGGGGACAGCCTGGCGAAAATAGCCGATACCCAGGGCGTGCCCCTGACGGCAATTCTTGACGCGAACGACCTTGACAGCGATACCCTTACCGCCGGGATAACGCTCTTTATCCCCGGCGCGAAAATGCGGCGCGAGGACCTTCGGATGGCCCTGGGAGAGCTTTTTATCTGGCCCGTGCGGGCGCGTATTTCTTCCGCCTTCGGCTGGCGTAACGATCCCATCAGCGGGATGCGCCGCTTCCATGACGCCATTGACCTTCCCGCCCTCACGGGAACGCCGATCCGCGCCGCCATGGAAGGGGAAGTCGCCTCGGTGGGAAACAACGCCAAATACGGGAAATTCGTGATCCTCTCACACTCCGGCGGATACCAAACCCTGTACGCCCACATGAGCGCCGTTTCGGTACGTGAAGGACAGCGGGTCTCCCAGGGCGGCAAAATCGGCGAAGTCGGCAGCACCGGCTACAGTACCGGCCCGCATCTTCATTTCGCGGTGCGGAAAAACCAGCGGGCGCTGAATCCCCTTGATTTCCTGCGTTAGCAGCCTTAAACTAAACCTATCCCGCCGGAGGAATGATGCGAAAACTGGTTCTTATCCTTATTGCTTTTATTGCGGCAGTTACCTTTATCAGGGCGCTTGACGTTCATGCGCAGCTTTCATCCGCCGTGCAGGCGAAAAGCGGCGGGACGATTTTTGTTGGCAAGGATTTTTAACGTACCCATGAATTCCGCGGAGTGGAATTATGGCCGGGCGGCCATTTCGGAAATGAATTTTGACCGCATCCTTGATGACGCCTGCGGCCGTCTGCTGGAAAAAAAGACCGAACTGTCCATAAAACGCCTGCGGGAGCTTGAAGCGCTCCTCGCCGGCTGCGTGCGGGAACTGAACGAATTCATCGCGGAAAAGGATCGTCATGGCCGTCATCCGTAACGCGAGAGCGCCCCTTTTGTTGCTCTGGCTTGTTCTCTTCCGCGTCCCGCTTGCCGCGAACGTCAATTTTTCCGGGCTGGATCTGTCTTCCGACAACCGTCTCCTTTTCGGGGCGGAATCCGGCGCGGAAATACGCCAGGGGACGCTGTACATCACCGCGCTAAGAAATCCCGCGCTCAGGCAGCTTACCGCCTTTCCCGAAAAAATGGAGCCGGTGGACGGCGGTAAATCCGTTCAAATACGAAACGCCTTTGGCGTGATCCGCATGCCCCTTTCGGGCGGGCTTCCCGCGCCCGTTCCGGGACTCCCGGGGATTTTTACCGGCGGCGAGGTTACGAGCGGCAGGGCCGAAGGCATGGCCGCCTCCGCGGACGGCAAGTGGCTGCTCATCGTGGAACCATCAAGCGCGGCGTATGGAAATCTCGCGCTGCTCGACACCGCAACCGGCCAGCGTACCCTTGTCGCAAGCGATGTTGAGCGCCCCGGCGTTTTTCCCGCTTCCTGGAGTCCTGATTCACGCGTCTTTGTGTACGAGCGAAGCGGACGGCTCTACTACCACACCACCGGTTCCGCGTCCCACACCGTGGATGAGCGCTACCGGCTTATCGGCGAGGGATCAATCAACGCCGTGCGCTGGAATTCCGGGGGAGATTTTTTCTATATCCGGGGCGCAACCGTATTCCGGGTCCGGGGCGCGGAACTGTTCGCCCGCGCTGTTTACGCCGATTTTCTTGAACCGGGCCAGATAGCGGGAAAAATCCCCTTTGAGTTTGACAGCAATTTTGACGAATTTTGGATCGCACCCGACGCCCGTACCATTCTGCTTGCAAAAAGTTCCCGGAATCTGTTCTTCTTCCCCCTGGGGCTTGACGACTACAGCACGGAAACAACCGTCTCCCGGCCCTGGCTGCTTCTTCCCCGGTCCTGCGGGCGTCTTAATGTACTGTGGCCTGCCCGGGGGGCCGTTACCATCATCGCCCAAATTCCCGGCCCGGCGGGCGCGTCTTCCCTGGCCTGGCGCTTTGACCCCAACGCGGGCGACAACGCGGTATTCACCGCGGTGGACAGCCCGGTAGAAAACAGCGCGCTCCTTTCGCCCGGCGGAACGCGGATGGTATGCTGGGGTGAGCAGGGCGTCTTTTTGTACGATTACGCCGCGTGGCGGCCCGTGGAAACCCTCTCCGCCAATCCCGGCTGGAGCTGCTTCTGGCTCGGCGCGAATGAACTTGTCGCCGGGGACAGCGTTACAATTTCCCGGTTCCAGTTTTCACCGCCCGGAGCATCCCCGGTCTCCGTCTCCAAAAGTCTTGTGTGCCTTTCCCAGGCCGGAGCCTGGAGCTTTGAAGCGGAAACCGGGCGCGTTCTTGCGCGGGCGGGCGCGCAATGGTACGCGACAGACGGAGAAACCCCCTGGGAGGAAATTGCCCGGCCCGCCCAGCGCCCCACATCCCAGGTTTCCGAACAGTACCGGGTGTACCTGGAGCGGCAGTATTCCGGCCCATACGCCAATATGCCGATGATCCGCAATACGGTGGGTACCGGGACGGCGCCTCTTTTCCAGCGGGCGGTATATTCAGGCGATCCCGGAACCGGTGCGCCGCGGGAAGTCGCCATTTGTTTTGATCTGTACGATGACGCTGCCGGTCTGCCCCTGGTCTTGCACACGCTGCGGGACTTCGGCATACGCGCAACATTTTTCATCAACGGCGAATTTATCCGCCGCTATCCGGGCGCGGTCAAGGATATTGTGGAGGCCGGTCATGAGACCGCCTCAATGTTTTTTGTTTCCATTGATTTGTCGGACGCCCGTTACCGGATCGATGAGACGTTCATCTCCCGTGGACTCGCCCGGAACGAAGACGAATTTTTCAAGGTTTCAGGACGCGAAATGAGCCTCCTCTGGCACGCCCCCCACTACGCCATTTCCGAAAACATGGTTACTATTGCCGCGCGGTCAGGTTACAGCACCATACACCGCGATGTGGATCCGCTGGACTGGGTAACCCGCGAAAACACCCGGATGAGCGTTCTGACGCAGCTTTCAGCCCTGGACATGATCGACCGGATCATGTCTCTCAAACAGAACGGCTCGGTCATTCCCATTCGCCTGGGCCTCCTCCCCGGCGGACGGGGCGATTATCTTTACAACCGCCTGGGACTCCTCCTGGACGCCATTGCCCGGGAAGGCTACACGGTGGTTCCGGTGTCCACGCTGATTGAACGCCGGCGCCAGGCCGCTTCTCTGCCGCACTAAAAAACATCCCACGCAGAAACGCCGCTGCGCACACCGGCGTCCCGGCGCGGAAGGGCTGTATAAACAGTCCACGGCAGCCTGTTTTGCGACTGTATTATACAGGGGTTTTACCCGCGTGAACCATGCGTTCAAGCCTTATCGTGTTGCTGCGTCAGGCTTCAACTTTATTAACCTGACGCCGCCATGATGCAATGTGGCTTCAAACTGTATCGTCAAATCAGCGGTTTTAATTTCGGGATAAAATCCATTTTCAAGAAAATCAACAGCGCTCCGGGGTTCCCATAACGCTATCAGTCTTGGAAATATTGTTTTCATAATTCCTTTTTCGGGAATGGAATAATCGCAGAGCGTTATCTCACCATTTGCAGCCAATAAATTTCCGGCCAACTGCAACAATGCCGCCCTGCCGGCAACATTTAATTCGTGCAAAAAAAAAGAGAAATATAAAATTATATTGGACTTGTTCGCCAACCCGGCTGGTTATCGGACAAGTCTCCATCATGGCCTGCACAAAAACCGTTTCCCTAAAAATAGAGTTGTTTAACAACCTCAGTTTCTAAACAACTTCCGCTAAAAAACGTAATTTCGCAGCCCCAAAGCGTAGCGCCGGGGCGAGAAATTACAG
>JAITGJ010000206.1 GCA_031280705.1 Spirochaetaceae bacterium | reverse complement strand
TGGCGCCGTAGAGTTCCCGGAGGGTGTCGGGGTCGCTGAAGAGGAAGGAGAAAACGCTGTCTTTGTATCTGGTATTGCCGCCCATGATAAGCTCTCCGAGGTAAGTATACTACAAAGAGAAGGTGTCGTAAACATCGCGTCCGCCTCCGGTGGACGCGCAAACTCCTATGTTTTATGTCAAGAGGCCTGTAACAAGGACTCCCATCCCGCTAATTTATAGTAACCAAATTTTTTCGCCAGGTCCCCCCGGGGGATGTCTGGCGTAGAACTGGCGCCGTTTCGCCAGTACCAACATCAGCCCTACCAGCCGGCGCGCTATCGCTACCGCGCTCTTCGTCTTGTTCATCCGTCCAGAGAGCGCCGCAAACTTTTCCTTCAGCCGCCCGCCATTACTGCATCGCGTCCGTGCCGCGCCGGCCTGTGGCAGGCGCACTGCTGCGCCGCAAGGCGCAAACCAGATCGCCAGAGCAGTTTGCGCATTACACATCCCTGTTGCTGGCTTGCTCCGCAAACCGCGACGCATCCGCCATAAGCGGATGCGACAGACGGCCGTAAAAAAATGCGTAAACTGCCACGCGCTCCGCAGGAGCGCGCGCGGTCCGCGCTCAGTGTTCCCGCTTTCTCACGACCATGCGTTTTTCCCCCTGGGGGGGGCGGCCCTTGCGCGGTTTGTCCGGGGCGCTTTCCGTCCGCCTGCCGCCGCGAGCCGGTTTATCAGCGGTGCGGGCCGGTTTGCCGGCGCGGGCTGGCTTTTCGTCCCGGGCGGGCTTTTCAGCGCGAGAGGGCCTTTCGGCGCGGGCAGCGCGGCGCTGTTCCCGCACGGATTTTTCCAAAACCCGCAGGGATTCGTCAAAGCCTTTGAGAAATTCCTGGAGGTCCTCGGCAAAGAGGATCACCGACTGACGGTCAAAGCCGCCCTCTTCCCGGTTTTTGCTCTCCACGATGTTAAGGTACAAATCGCCGGCGCGGTTTTCCTTGACATTAAAAAAATAGGTCCTGTTCTGCAGTATTACTCTTGTTGAGAACAGTTCTCCCCGTACTCCCATATGTGCTCCTTGATTGTTATGCGAAGGATCCATCCCCCTGCTTGCGGCGGGTTTGCTCGATTTTCATGCCCTTTGAACGGGCTCTCAGCGGGCGGCGTCGGCGGCGTGTGTCATGCGGCGCTGCCATTCGATAAGGTCCCGTTCGATGCGCCGGTCCTGCCCTTCGGCATCGGCCATGATCCTGAACACCGGCTCGGTTGCGGAACCCCGCATCCAGATCGAGGCGGTGGTTTTGCCTTCCCCGTTGCGGAACGCGATTTTGAGCCCTCCCTTGCCGGCTTCGCCGAAACGGCTGAGACCCCGTTTTTCTTCCATGCCGTTATACGCAATCGCTTCCCAGCCGGTGATGCCGTAACGGGTCTTGAGGGCCGCTTTGCGTTCTTCCCATTCTTTAAGGAATATTTCCTGATACCGGCTTTTGAGCAGATCGTGATCGGCGGTGGTAACCTTCAGCACCGCTTCTTCCGCGTAAGCGCCGGTGGTAACAAAGGGGGGCAGGCTCGCGATGATGTCCGCCAGTCCGTAGTCCGCGTGGTAAAGTTCGGCCTGATCCGAAAGATCGCACCAGAGTTCAAAGAGGCCCGGCTTGCCTTCAGTGCTGCGCACCGAGAGGAGCTTTACCAGGGCCAGGACGGTGTTAATCGGATCACGCACCGCCGAGGGATGGGTGATGTTTCCGCCGGCGGAACCTTCGCCCAGAATCCGCACGATGTAGCCCTTTTCCCTGAGTCGGCGGGCGAGTCCCACCACGTTCGCTTCGCCAACTTCGGCACGGAACACCGAAACGTCAAAGGCCGTGGCGATCCGGTCAACCCGCAGGGAGGTGGGATCGTTTACCGCCACCGCGACTTTGGCCAGGGCGTTGCCTTTGTTATCGTAGGTCAGTTCGCCGGTCCATACCAAATGGGAAAGTTCGGCCACGCAGGCCAGGGCGAATACTTCCTGGGCCTCAAGAATCCGTGCCTTTGCCAGCACTTCGTCCCAGATGACCAGGTTCCCCCGGTCGCCGTCGCAGTCCGGCACATAACCCAGTATGAACGCGGCGTCCCGGCTGTGAAGTTCCTCAATGAAGCGCCGGCACGGGTCCAGGGATTCTCCTTCAGGCACGATGCGGTGGGCGATTTCGCCGGGCCGTTCGTTGATGGCCTCGAATCTGAGGCCCAGGCCGGAAAGGAATTCCCGGTCAATGGAAACGGTCCGGGCGGAGCCGTTGAAGTCGCAGGCGATTCCCGCCGGCCGCGCCGCGAGTCCCGCTTTGAGCGCGGCGGCAAGGGCGCCGCCGGTTCCCCAGGCCACGGCGGCGCTGAAATCGAGATAAGCCGCGCGGGCCTCTTGTTTTGCCGCGCTTTCCCCGGCATAGACCTGCCGTAGCGCGGCGGGATCAACGGCGGTGATGAGGCGTTCAAGCCGGGCAACGGAATCGGTTTCCACCAGCAGGGAACGGAACGCGGTGATGAGGCGGGCCGTTTCCGCCGGCGCCAGAACGCCGCCGTCGGTGAGGCCGAATTTCAGCCCGTTGTGGCCGATGGGGTTGTGGCTCGCGGAAATGAAGATAAACCCGGCGTTTTCGCCGCCGTCCAGGCTCCGGGCCCAGGCCATAATCTCCGGGGCGGCGATAAAACCGGCGTAACGGACCGCGCAGCCCGAGGCCAACAAAACGGGGATCGCCGCGGCGGCAATGTCCCTGCCCGTGGGCCGGGTATCGGAACCCACCAAAACCAGCGGGGTTTGGCCGCCCCGCTCCGCCCGCAGATAAGCGGCGAAAACCAGGGCGGCGGCGGCGGCGATTATCCGGTGGGCCGGGGAAATCCGGTCTGTTTTGTCTTCCTCGCCGCCCGAAGCGGCAAACACGCCCCGCCAACCCGAAGCCGAGAGGATCATCCCCTCAAGAGCGGCGCGCAGTTCTTCTGTTAAAACCATGGGCAATTAGTATATCCTGTCCGGAATTTTAATACTAGCAGGCGATGTTGTTTGCGCCTTGCGGCGCAACAGTGCGCCCGCCAGGGGCGGACGGACCGCTTCGCGGTCCGCCGCAGTTTGCGCATTTGTTATGGCCGTTTGTCGCATTCGCTCATGGCGAATGCGTCGCGGCTTGCGGAGCAAGCCGGCATCAGGGCCGTGTAATGCGCAAACTCCTATGTTTTATGTCAAGAGGCCTGTAACAAGGACTCCCATCCCGCTAATTTATAGTAACCAAACTTTTTCGCCAGGTC
>JAITGJ010000154.1 GCA_031280705.1 Spirochaetaceae bacterium | reverse complement strand
TACCTGGGGGCAATGGCGGGGGTGGTTTTCAGCGAGAGCGAAAAGGTTTACGCCCTGAAAAGGGGCTTTTATGTGGTCGAGCCGTCGGGGGATACGTTTAACATCACCGAGCCGAAGGGGGCTTATCACCCCCACGAATGGTAACCCCCGGCGGCGGAGGCCCACGGGGAGGAGCCGCGTGGGAGGCTTGCGAGGAGGCGGGGTTTTGCCGGAGGCAAAACCCAAGCCCAAGCCGCAGCGCGGCTTGGGCAGGCTTGCGGGGTTCACGGGCCGGGGGAAAGTCAAGCGGGAAGGCGGCGGACCACTTGATCCTTTTTTCGCTTCATGCTAGGATAGTTTACCTAAAGTCAGCCGCGCCCGCCCGGGAAACCACACGCAGGGGGTTGCGGATGGCTATATCGTGATTTTGGGGATTGTTATGTACGCACTGGTTGAATTCAAGGGCAAGCAGTACCGGGCCGAAAAAGGCGCGCTGCTCAAGGTTGATAAAATTGACGCGGAGGCCGGGGCCCCGGTGGAAATTGAGACGGTACTGCTCCTTTCCGGCGGAGAAGGCGCGGTAACGGTGGGGACCCCCTATGTCAAGGGCGCAAAAGTTTCCGCGCGGCTTGAGTCCCACGGCAAAGACCGGAAGATTATCGTTTTCAAGTACAAACCCAAGAAAGATTACCGGCGCAAACAGGGACACCGGCAGCAGTATTCGATCATCAAGATAGAGGACATCGCCGGGGCCTCATGAAGGACCGGTTTGTCCGGCCGGGCATGAACCGGCGCCGCGCCTCTGTGCGCTCTTTTTTTGTAATCTATTGCTGAATAAAGCGTTATGGGAAACCGGGCGCGTTACGGCAATCGCCGGTTTTCCGGGGACGGCGCGGAATGATAACAATCGACGCGGCGGTGGATGAGACGGGACTGCTTGTTTCGTGCGTAATCACCGGCCACGCCGAAGCGGGGCCGAAGGGCAGCGACATCGTGTGCGCCGCGGTTTCGGTTCTCGCGCGGACCGCGTGGCGGACCCTCTCCGGGCGGGAGGGCATACGGCTTTGGGGCGGGGCCCCGGAGCGCGGCGTATTCAGGATGGAAACCGGTTTGGATGGTGTCGCCAACAATGGCGCCGCCAACAATGGCCGGAACGGCGGCATGGCGGACGAAGCGCGGATTTTTTTGCGTGCAGGCGGGGACTTTCTTCTGGACGGCCTTGCGTCGGTTTCTGAAATGTATCCTGCATACTGCGTAATGACGATACGAAAAGTAAAGCGGAGGAATTGATATGGCACGGAAACGGGGCGGCAGCGGCGCGAAAAACGGACGGGATTCCAATCCTCAGTATTTGGGCATCAAAGCCTACGCCGGAACCCGCGTAAAGGCGGGAACGATCATTGTCCGGCAGCGGGGCACGAAAATTCACCCCGGAACCAACGTGGGCTGCGGCGGGGACTATACCCTCTTTGCCCTGGTGGACGGGACAGTTGCTTTTAGCCAGCGCCGGGGCCGTAAACTCGCCGGCATTGTTCCCGCCGCCGAAGCGTAGGCGCGGCGTAAACGTCCTTTCGCCGCACGCGGACCGGATGACGCGCCGCCGGGCGTGATGGTACAACGCCTTCCGGTTCCGCGGCATGGATTTTTTGTTTTTCCCGGATAACGTCAATGGAAAAATTTGCCGATGAAGCTCTGATCGAAGTCTCCGCCGGAAGCGGCGGGAACGGCTGTGTCGCCTTTCGCCGGGAAAAGTACGTTCCCCGGGGCGGCCCGTCGGGCGGCGACGGCGGCAGAGGCGGGAATGTCATTTTCGAGATACGGCGGAATCTCCGTACGCTTTCCCATCTGCGCCATCAGCAGCACTTCCGGGCGGAAAACGGCCGGGACGGCGAAGGGCGGGAACGGCACGGGCGGAATGGCGCGGACGTGATCGTGCCGCTTCCACCGGGAACGGTAATCCACGATGCGGAAACGGGCGGTCTGATCCGGGATTTTGACGGCGGGGAAGGAAGCTTTGTGTTTCTTTCCGGCGGGAACGGCGGCTGGGGAAATGTCCGCTTCAAGTCCCCGGTAAACCAGGCTCCGCGCAAGTCCCTCCCCGGACAGCGCGGCGAAACCCGGAAACTCCGGGTGGAGCTTCAGGTGATGGCGGATATCGGCCTGGTAGGGCTCCCCAATGCGGGAAAAAGCTCCCTCCTTGAGCGGTTTACCAACGCCCGGCCAAAAATCGCCCCGTATCCCTTTACCACAAAAATACCGAACCTCGGTGTGCTTACCTTTGGCGATCCCCGGCGGGGCGAAAGCCGCGACATCGTGATTGCCGACATCCCCGGCCTTATCGAGGGGGCCGCGGACGGGGCCGGACTCGGCATCCGTTTTTTGAAGCACATCGCGCGCACCGCCGCGCTCGTGTTTTTAATTGATCTGAGTGATGATTCATGGTCCACGGCCTATCACATCGTGTATAATGAGCTTGAAAGTTTTTCCCCGGAATTGGTACAAAAGAAGCGGCTTGTCGCGGGGACCAAGCTTGATCTTCCCGGCGCGGCGGAGCGCCTGGTGGAACTGAAAAAAATTCTCGCGCCGGAACAAGTGCGGGGAATATCGGTTTTTTCCGGAGAAGGCATTCCTGGCCTTGCCTCGGCAATGGAAGCCCTGACGCGCGGCGCGGAGGACGGCTGAACGGTTGGCACAAAACGGCGGGAGGAACTGAACGGGTGAAGCGTGCGATTCTGGGCGCTTGCGTGGGCGCAGTTTGTAGCGTTGGTTCAAGGG
This sequence comes from Spirochaetaceae bacterium, assembly GCA_031280705.1. GTDB lineage: Bacteria > Spirochaetota > Spirochaetia > Treponematales > Breznakiellaceae > JAISQV01. The sequence continues at coordinate 28,679 of JAITGJ010000154.1, read as the reverse complement.
GGCGCAAAATGACGTTAAAAGAAATTAAAATGAAGCATGGCCTCACCGGGGCGCGGATAGGACTGTTAACCGGCGTAACCCCCCGGACCGTCCGCTCCTGGCTGGCCCCGGTTGAGGCCGGGACGTACACTAAGATGCCGGCCTCGTGCTGGCGGCTCCTACGCGTTCTTTTGGGGGAGGCCACGCCGGAAGACGTAATCAGGGAGGCGGAAGCGTCCGCCGCTGAAAATGACACAATTCAAACGGCGCGGCGGACGGCTGAGCGGTTGACACAAAACGGCGGGAAGAACTGAACGGGTGAAGCTTGCGATTCTGGGCGGGAGTTTTAATCCGGTACATACCGGGCATCTGTATCTTGCGGAATTGGCCCTTTCCGCAGGGTACGACCGGGTAATTCTGGTGCCCGCTTTTGTCTCTCCCTTTAAGCCCGATGCCGGCGGCGCTTCTCCCCGTGACCGGCTGGATATGCTGGCCGCCGCCCTCGCCGCCGAGCAGGCGCTCGCGCTGGACGACTGCGAAATCCGGCGGGAGGGCGTTTCCTACACCATTGATACGCTGGACGATATTACGCGGCGTTACCGGCCCACGGGAAAGCCGGCGCTGCTCCTGGGCGATGATTTGGCGCGGAATTTCAAAAACTGGCGGAACGCCCGGGAGATTGCCGAAAAGGCCGACATTATCATTACGCGCCGCCTTTCCGGTGAAAAAGCGGACTTTTCCTTTCCCGCCATGTACCTGGACAACCCCATTCTGAACATAGCTTCCCGCGAAATACGCCGCGCGATCCGCTCAGGCGATCCCTGGCGTTCGCTCGTGCCGCCTCCGGCGCGGTTTATTATCGAAGACCGGGGGCTGTACGGCTTGCCGGCCCGGCCCGGTAAACCGGGCGCGGAAAACAGCGCGGCGGGCACGGACGGCATCCGGAGCCTCACGGCGCGGGTTGAGGCGGCGTCCCGCGCAATGCTCAACCCGGCCCGCTTCCTTCATTCGCGGGGCGTTGCGCTGACCGCATCGGCGCTGGCCCGGCGTTTCGGCCTTGACCCGGACGCGGCCTACCTGGCCGGAATCGCCCACGATATGGCAAAGGAATTAAGCGATAAGGAAATGCGGCGTTACGCGAAGCGCGACCGGGAAGGCTTTTCCGCCCTGGAAAAAAAGAAGCCCTCCCTGCTCCACGGCCGGGCCGCGGCGGCGCTGCTCCGGGACCGTTTTGGCGTTGAGGACATGGCGGTCCTTGAGGCGATCCGCCTGCACACCGCGGGCGGCGACGGCATGGGGGACCTCGCCAAAATCGTTTATATCGCCGACAAAACCGAACCCGCGCGGATGGGAGTCGGGGCGGATCTTCGCACTTTCGAACAGTACCCCGATTTGGAAACGTATTTTGCGCGGGTGTTCCGGGAAACCGTCGCCTATCTTGAGGCGAAGCAGTACGAACTTTCCCCGGCGACGTTGCGGCTTCTGGAATCCATGCGCGGGAAGGGATACCTGTGAACACCGCGCGCCGCGCCGCGGAAAACAACCGGGGAAGTTTCGCGCTCCTCGTCCTCATCGTACTGCTTGTTGTCGCGGGCGCGGCCTTTATCGCCTTTTTCCTCCAACAGGATCCCATTGAGGAGGCGCTCTCCGGCGACCGGGTTATCAACACGCTTTTTGTTTTTGAGGATGCGGGAAAGCCGCTCGCGTCATACGTCCTTATGTACTATCCCCGCACGCGCAAAGCGGCCGCGTTCACGATTCCCGGCGAAGTGGGGCGTATCCTGAAAAGTATTGACCGGGTGGACCGTATTGACCGGGTATACTCAAGCGACCGCGTGGGTCCGTTTGAACAGGAAGTCGAAAGCCTTTTGGGAGTGGACATCAATTTTCATGTGATTTTTACCGCCGCCTCCCTGGTACGCCTGGTAGATATTCTTGAAGGGGTTGATATTTTTGTTCCCGCGCCGGTGGCCATCTATGAACCGGGAAATCCCGTCTTCTTTCCCTCCGGGCTTGTCCGGCTGGACGGGGACAAGGCCCGTTCATGGCTCACCTTTACCGCTCCCGGCGGCGATGATGCCGAAGACGCCGTTTTTCGCCGCCAGCGGTTTTTTGTAGCCCTGCTCAGGCGGCTGCGCCAGCGGACCGATATTTTTGCCACGCCCGTCCTTGTGCCGCTGTTTGGCGAAACGATCCGGACCGGTATGCCCGCGCGGACCTGGCAGCGGGTTTTTGGCGAGCTTGCCAATATAGATACGGACCGCTTGAGCATACAGTCTGTGGGCGGCGCGCGGCGGGAAGTTTCCGGCCAGAGCCTCCTTATCCCCTTCTACGAGGGCAGCCAAATCAAGGAATTTGTCCGCTACGCGCTCACCGCGCTGACCCGGCAGGCGGAGGGCGCGGAAGATGAGCGGGTCTTTACCGTGGAAGTACTTAACGGTACCACCACGGCAGGGCTCGCGGGGCGGACCGCGGAACTGCTCCGGGGGTTCGGCTACGACGTTATTTCCATCGGGAACGCGGGCCGGAGCGATTACGGGGCAACAGTCGTTATCGACCGCTCCGGCTTCGAGGATGTGGCCGAAAATTTTGCCGCCGTGATACGCTGTGAAAATATACGCTCTGAAGCGCCCCTCGCGGAGGGGAGCGGCCCGGCGGGGACGTCCATCCAGAATCTGGAATACCGGGCGGACATTACACTGATAATCGGAAGGGACTTTAATGGAAGATACATTACCAATTGACCGTTTGGCGCGCGCGCTCGGCGAACTGCTTGCGGAACATAACGGCCAAAACGTCGCGGTTCTGGACCTCAGGGAAATGAATATGTGGACCGATTTTTTTGTTATCGCCACGGTAACAAGCCGGATCCACGCAGAGGGACTGCTTAAATCCCTCTGGGAATTTTCCCGCTCAAACGGCGTGGAAATATGGCATGGCCGCCGCAAGGCGGAAACCGGCGCCGAATGGAACCTCGTGGATTTTGGGCCCGTGGTAGTACACCTTATGTCGGAAAAGGCCAGGGATTTTTATGAGTTGGAACGCCTCTGGGGGCCGGTGGCGGCCCGGCGGGAAACGGCCCCCGGTCAGGGTGTCTGACCGGAAAGCGTTCCCCGCCGTTCCTCCGCACGGTTACTCCTCAAAGTCGTCGTCGTAGTCGTCGCTGTCCTCGTAGTCGTAGTCGTCATCGTCTACATCGTCATCATCCCCGTCGTCGTCGAAGTCATCGTCATCTTCGAAGTCGTCGTCATCATCGTCAAAATCGTCCTCTACGTCATCGAAGTCGTCGTCAACATCGTCCTCTTCGTCGTCATCGTCGAAAAGGAAAAAGGGGAAGGGACGCTCGGCATCCTCGAAATTCCCGGCGGGAATCAGGGCAAGCTCTTCGGAATTCACGGGATCATGGCACACCATAACACTCTCCATTTTCGGTTTTGGTTTTCTTGAAACATAAGTGAGAGAAATGCGTCTGTCAACTGGTTTCACTAAACTATCGGCATTTTTTTTCCGTTCGGGAGCCAAATTTTCCCGCGTTCCGGGCAGACGCCGCCCGGGAGGACTGCCCCGCGCCCGGCCGGGACGCTCCCCCGCCGCCGGGAAACACCGCGCCGGGAGAGCCCGGCAGAGGAGGCCGCCTCCGCCGCGCGGCGCACTATTCCATACGGCGCCACGGCCTTCCCCGCCCGCCGGGCCGCCATGACCGGCCTTGATACGCCTCCGGGATTCCGCTACATTCATCCTATGTTCAGCAATGATCCCTGTGCCGCCGGGTGCGGGCGGGCGGCAATTACCGGTGCCCGGCTTTGCGCCGTGCATACGGTCAGTCCCGTAAACGAAGCGGCCCGCGTCGGCGCGTATATTTCCTCCCAAAGGTCTATCCGGGACCTCAATGCCGCGGGGCTTCATTTTGAAAGCGTTGATTTTTCCCACCGGCAGTTTTTTGAGTGCAATTTTGAGTACGCGTCCTTCAATATGTGCCTCTTTACCGGCTCCCGCATGCGGATGAGTTTTTTCGCGTTCTGCCAATTTGAAAACTGCGATTTTTCCCGGAGCGATCTTCAGTATCTCAACTTTGCCGGATCGGGCCTCCTCAACTGCACATTTGAAAGTTCCGAACTCGTGCACCTTAATTACAACGGCTGCGGCATCCGCGGCTGCACGTTCAACAATTCAAATTTGTACCACTCCCGCTTTATCAACGCGGATATTTTTATGTCGGATTTTGTTGACTGTAACCTTAAAAAAACGAATTTTTTCAGGATAAAACAGGAATCGGTGTCTTTCAAATCATCCAACACCGCGGAAGCCATTTTTTTCATGGAGAACGGCACGGAATGAAAATCCTTGTACACTACTGCCGTCCGGGTTTTACCAACTGTTATCTTATCGGCAACGGCGAAAGCCCTCCCCTGTCCCCGCTCCGCGCGTCCGGCCCGTCCCCCGCGGGCAGCGGAGGGAATGCCATTTTGATCGATCCGGGCGATATGGGGGCGGAAATTCTTGAACATATCGAAAATAACGATTACTGGCTCCGCGCGGTGCTTATCACCCATGATCATCCGGGCCACGTGCGGGGACTGCGCACACTGCTGAAAATTTATCATGTTGATATTTATGCGGTAAATCATGTAATTATGGATCAGAAAACCACCGTGGTAAAAGACGGCGACGAACTTGATATCGATCCGTTCAAAATTGAGGTTATTTCCATCCCCGGCCATTCCGCCGATTCGGTGGTATACCGGATAGGCAGCTTCCTTTTTACCGGCGATGTTTTGAGCGCCGGGCTTACCGGGTCCACGGCAAGTTCCTACGGCACGCGCCTCCAGATGTCCGCCATCAGATACAAACTGCTTTCCCTGCCCGGGGACTGCGTGATACTGCCCGGCCACGGACCGCCTTCAAGCCTTGAGGCGGAGCGGCGGTTTAATGCGGGCGTTGAGTTGTACGATCAAAACAGATCCCGCCGTCCCCAATTCACCGTGGACCTCGATTAGCGGCGCGCCCGTGCAGCCTTACCGTACGGAATACACACGCAAAAATCACGGCGCGTTTTGGGGCGGCGTCCCGCAAGGCCGCGGGCAGTTTATGAAGAACCCCGGCCTTCCAATCACGATATGGCGGCTTCGAGGGCCACTTCCATCATCTGGGTAAAACTGGTCTCGCGTTCTTCCGCCGTGGTAACTTCGTGGGAAATCAGGCTGTCGGAAATGGTAAGAACGCACAGCGCTTCCCGCCCGAATTTGGCGGCCAGTGTGTACAGTTCCGCGCATTCCATTTCCACGGCCATGCAGCCAAACCGGGCCCAGAGCTTCCATTCATCGGGATCTTCGCTGTAAAACATATCGGAAGAAACCACCGGCCCCACGGCGGTACGGTAATGCCGCGCGGCGGCGGTATCATACGCGGCCTTGAGCAGGGCAAAGGACGCGGTGGGGGCGTAGTCCATGCCGTTAAAGCGGATTTTGTTCGCGCCGGAATTGGTTGCGGCGGACATGGCGATAACAAGATCGCGGACCTTGACGTCCTCGCGGATGGAGCCCGCCGTACCGACACGGATGGCCCGTTTAACGCCGTATTCCCGGAACAGTTCGTTGGCGTAAATGGAAATGGAGGGGATGCCCATGCCGGTTCCCTGCACGGAAACGCGCTTTCCCCGGTACGTCCCGGTAAACCCAAGGATGTTGCGGACGCCGGTATACTGAACGGCATTTTCCAGGTACGTTTCGGCGATAAATTTCGCGCGGAGCGGATCGCCGGGAAGCAAAATCGCTTCGGCGATTTCGCCGGGTTTTGCGGCAATATGAATTGACATGAGTTCCTCCTTGTCGCGCTTTTCCACGCGATGCGGTTTGATTTATGGACCTGTCCGGCGGCCCGTGCGGCCGACAGACACGCCCTGCCGCGCCGGTTTGACGCGGCATACCGTCCAAATGCTCCGCATTGTGCCGGTATTATGCCATTTATAAACACACGCTCCAGGACCGTATCACCCTATCACGATAACCTTGGTCGCCTTGTAACGGGGGCTTTCCGCGAGCCGGGCCTGCTCCACATCTTCCTCCCGAAAATAGCGGACCCGCATGCCGGGTTTGAGATCGTTAAAATCGGCGTTTTCCACATTACTGTAGTGGAAAAATACATTGTTTACCGCGCGATCCTCAATAAAGCCGTAGCCTTCCTTGACGCTCAAAATCACCGAATTGAGGGCGTCATCCGCTTCGGCAACCTCTTCCAGCGCGTCTTCCCCGCTTTCGGCGCGGTTCCCCGGTTCCGGCACTGCCTCTGCCTTGGATTCCACCGCCTGCCGGACAGAAAAATTGTCCCCCGTGTGTCCTGCCGCAAAATAATTTTCACGGCCGGTAACAAAAAGATTCCGCGCAAAACTGTCCCGGTTTGGGTTGTCAATAATTTCACGCATCTGCACCGGATGGTACACTTCCTCAATAAGCTGCTGGGCCGTGCGGGTTGATTCAATGCGGCCGTTTTCGCTGTAGTAATCAAAATCCCAGCTTATCAGCATGATATGCGTACCCAGCGTATTGAGTTTCCGTACCAGGGGAACATAATCCCCGTCGCAGACCACCAGCACGATAATATCAAACTTTTTGTAAATTGCCATTTCATAGGCCTCAAGGGCGAGCCACACGTCGATGCCCTTTTCATGGAGGATATTGTTGGGGCCAAGGCGCAGGGGCAGATAATGCGTAACGATATTTTCGCGCATCAAAATATCCTCAAAGGTCCGTTCACTCTGCACCTTGCCGCCCATATCGCGGGCCGAAGACCGGCCCTTGAAATAATGCGCATCAATAATCTGGCACTGTTTGATATCCGCCCCGGAGATTTTTGCCGCTTCGCTGCGGATAAATTCATGCAGACCGCTGATGCTTATCCGCGCCTTGGCCGGGTGCTCGTATTTGTAATAATTACTGACTTTGTAAAAGTAGTATCCATCGTAAAAAATTCCAATTCGAATTAAATTGTGGAGCTTATTATCCATGTCATTCAGCATACCGAAAAAAACAAAACGCGGCAAGTTGCCCGCCCGGAGCCGGGGTATCGCGGTTTTATAAACCGCCCCGCGCGGCATACCGGGACAGGCGGCATGTATGGACACAGCCCCAGTCAATGCCGGGCCGGCTGCTCCGGGGAAATCCGGGCAAGTTTACGGGAAATCACCCGCCTGCGGGAGCGATTCAACCGGGCGATGCTTGAGCCGGGGACGGCGTCCGCCCGGTATGTTTCCGGACCGGAGTTACGTTACCACGCTCGATTGCGGATAGTAAAAATCACCTTGAACGCATGGCGGAAGTTCGCCGCCACGCGGATCCGCATAATGACCGGGGAAACCGTTAACGATCCGTTACAAAGCGGCATTTTCCCGGCGGCGGGCGGCGTTTTGTCTCCCGGGGAACGTTTTTATACTCCATAGACTTGAGTTTGTCCGGCAAGGAATTAGCTAATTCCTTGCCGGACAAACAATTATAATCGGAATTCCCTGACAATTTCAAATTGTCAGGGAATAACTTGCGTTTTGGCGGGAAACCGGGTACCATACTTGAGCGGCGCCGCCGGTTTTGGCGCCGCGCGAAAAATCATGCCGGCCGGAAGGAACAACCGGCAAAGGAGTTACTATGGCAAAAGAAAACGGATCCCGAAAAAAATCCTGGTACAGTTGGTATTTTGAATTCAACCTGCTCTACCGCATCCTGATCGGCCTTCTGGTGGGCATCGTGCTGGGACTGACGCTCAGGGAAAAAATTCTTTGGGTCGCGCCCTTTGGGGATCTTTTTGTGCGGCTCCTCAAAATGATCATGATGCCGATCATTCTTTCAACCTTGATTGTCGGCGCATCGTCGGTAAGTCCGGCCAACCTCGGCAAGGTGGGGCTGCGGATCATCATTCTGTACCTCTTCACTTCCGCGCTCGCCGTGGCGATTGGGCTGGGCATGGGGGCTGTTTTCCGGCCCAGTGCGGAACTTGCCGGTTTCGCGGAAGCGGCGGGGCGGGAAGCGGCTTCGCCGTCACTCGCGCAGACGATCCTTGCGATCATCCCCACCAGCGTTGCCCAGGGTATCGTAAACGAGACGATCCTCGCGGTGATTTTCTTCGCCCTGATCTTCGGCATTGGAATATCGTTTCTGCGGGTTTCTCCCGATGAACGGCTGAAGCATGCGGGCGGCGTCCTGTACACTTTTTTTGATGGCATTGCCGAAGTGATGATGCTTATCGTCAAGGGGATCATGCAGTACGCCCCGTTCGGGGTACTGGCACTGGTCGCGGTGGTGCTCGCCTCCAACGGCCCAAAGGTTATCGGCGCGCTGGGCGTGGTAACCGCGGCGTGTTTTGCCGGATACGCGCTTCATATCGTACTCGTGTATTTTGGCCTGGTCAAATTCTACGGCAGGCTGAATCTTGGACGGTATCTGATGGAAGCGAAGGACCCCTTTATCACCGGTTTTGTAACGCGAAGCTCCAACGGGACGCTCCCGGTAACGATGGAAGCCGCGGACCGGCTGGGAGTGCCGAAAACTATTTATTCCTTTTCCCTGCCGCTCGGCGCGACAATCAATATGGACGGCACCGCTATCTATCAGGGCGTCTGCGCCACATTTATCGCCCTTTCGGTGTGGGGCCACGGGTTTAACCTGACACAAATGGGAATTATCATTATAACCGCGACGCTGGCCTCCATCGGCACCGCCGGTATTCCCGGCGCGGGCGCGATCATGCTGCTGTTGGTGCTTGATTCGGTGGGGCTTCCCGTCATGAGCGGAAGCGCCGTCGCGGGCGCCTACGCGCTGATCCTCGGCATCGACGCGCTGCTCGATATGGGGCGGACCGCGCTGAACGTTACCGGCGACCTGACATGCACCACGATTGTGGCAAAACAAATGAAGCAGATCGATATGTCAAAATGGTGAGGGGTATGTCGAAACACCCCGCCCCGCTTTGAAACGGTTTGCATTCACCGTGAAAGCAAACTAACCCGCAAGGCGGGGCGGGGGCCGTTATTTTCGCGCCCTGTTTACGGTATAGATTATCAGCGAAAAAGCAGCGGCAAAATACCGGTAATGGATCGCAGGGCGCAAGTTTTACTGCTGCGAAGCTGAACGTCAGATGTTCTACAAGTACCGCGATAAAACCAAGGGCGCGAGACCATCATCTCTGGATAGAGAAGTTATGGGACGCCTCTTTTACCGGCGCTGTTTACGGAATTACCGCCGGAACCGGTGTTTCACTCAAGACCGCAGGGCTTGAGCGAAACACCGGGCGGGCGGGCGCTTCACACTCCCCGTCCAGTCTGCGTGGCAGGGCTGACCGGCGCGGTTACTCCCGGCGGGCAATAAGTTTTGCCAGCGCCTCCGCGGTAAAGCCGAGATGCTCCGCCACGCGCGGGGCCGGGGCGGATTCGCCAAACCGTTCCACGGCAAGAATGTCCGCGCGCTCCGCAAAGCCTTCCCACCCCTGGGACACGCCCGCTTCGGCAACAACCACCCGCGCGCCGGGCGGAATGACGGCCTCCCGCGCGGCGCGCTCCTGACGCTCAAAAAGTTCCCGGCTGGGCATGGAAACTATCCGCGTCTTTGTGCCCGGAACGAGCAGCGCGGCTTCCAGCGCCAGCGCCACTTCCGAGCCGGTGGCGATTACCACCACATCCGGCGCGCCGTTTTCGGCGTCCCGCGCCACGTAGGCCCCCCGGCGCATCGTCTGTTTCCAGTTTTTGTCCGCCTTTGGAATGATGGGAAGATTCTGCCGTGAAAGGGCCAATACGGTGGGGCCGTCAAGCCGCTCCAGGGCCATTTCCCAGGCGGCGGCGGTTTCCTCGGCGTCTGCGGGGCGCAGAACCCGCACATTGGGCATGGCGCGGAGGGACGCGAGGTGCTCCACCGGCTGATGGGTGGGACCGTCTTCGCCCACATAAATCGAATCATGGGTCAATACATAGATCACCGGCTGTTTCATCAGGGCGGAAAGCCGGAGCGCGGGGCGCAGGTAATCGGCAAATACCATGAAGGTGGCGCAGTACGCGCGCAGCCCCCCGTGGATCTGGAGGCCGTTGGAGATGGCCGCCATGGCAAATTCCCGGATGCCAAAGTGAATGTACCGGCCCGCGCGGTTTTCCGGGGAATAGGTTCCCGCTTCGGCGGGAAGTCCCACGGCGTTGGGCCCCTTGAGATCCGCCGAACCGCCCGTGAGGTTTTCGTTGGTTTTGGCAAAGGCGTGCAGGGCCTTGTTCCCCGCGGCCCGCGTGGCGATTTTATCCGCGGGATCAAACGCGGGCGCTTCCGCCGGGAGGGGCGCGCCGGCATGAAAATGGTCCCACGCCGCGCGGAGCGCCGGGTTTTCCGTGGACCAGGCGGCGAATTCCGCCTCCCACGCCTGCCGTTCGGCGGTCCACGCCGCCCGCTTTGCCGCAAAGTACGCGCGGGCTTCATCCGCGACATAGAAGTCCGCGTCCGGCGGAATGCCCAGGGCATTACGCGCGGCGGCAATTTCTTCAGGTCCAAGCGGCGCGCCGTGAACGTCCGCGGTATTTTGTTTGTGGGGCGCGCCTTTCCCGATAACCGATGCAAGGATCACAAGACTTGGCCGGTCCGCTTCGGCCTTTGCCCGGGACACGAGCCGCGCCATTTCCGCAAAGTCGTACATCGAGCCGCGAAGCACCTGCCAGCCGTAGGCTTCGTACCGCTTCTCCACATCCTCGGTAAAGGCCAGGTCCGTACTCCCGTCAATCGTGATCCGGTTTGAATCGTAAAATACGATAAGCTTCCCCAGTTTGAGGCGGCCCGCAAGCGAACTTGCCTCCGCGGATACGCCTTCCTGCAGGCACCCGTCCCCGGCCAGTACCCAGGTGGCGTGATCCACGATGCGCCGGGTTTCCGTATTGAAACGCGCGGCAAGCATGGTTTCGGCAATGGCCATGCCCACGGCCGTGGCAAGCCCCTGCCCCAGCGGGCCGGTCGTTGTTTCTATGCCCCGCACCAGGCCGTACTCAGGGTGTCCTGCCGCGCGGGAACCCAACTGCCGGAAATTTTTGATATCGTCAAGCGTTATGTCCGCGTAACCGGCCAGATGAAGCGCGGCGTACAGGAACATGGAGCCGTGCCCGGCGGACAGAACAAACCGATCCCGGTCCGCCCAGCCGGGCGCCGCGGGATCATGCCGCAAAACTTCCCCGTAAAGGAACGCGCCCAGTTCCGCCGCGCCAAGCGGCAGCCCCGGATGCCCCGAATTGGCTTTCTGTATCGCGTCCATGCTCAACGCCCGTATACTTACGGCAGCTTTTTCAAGCGTTTTTGTATCCATCATAAACTCCGGCTCATGGGTTTTTTTAAGGAAGCCTGTCTATATGTGTCCACAGCATAGACAGATACTCATTACGCAAGGGTATAAAAAAACCGGAAAAAGCGCAAGGGGCGGCCGGGAACGAAAAGGGCCGCGCGGTTGACAGTTTTTGCGCCCCCCCGTACAGTGGAAGCATGAAGACAGCGCTTTTTGAAACCATGATGGATTTTGACGCGGACCTGGCGCGGGCCGCACGGATCGCCATTAATGAATCGCTCCGGGTAAGGGCGGGCGAGCAGGTCCTTATCATTACGAACCCCGCGCCGGATGTGTCGGTCATCGCGGCGGCCCTTTATGACGCCGCCCTGCAAAACGGCGCGCGGCCGCTGCTCATATATCAGGATGTAAAAACACAGTTTGATTTTGCCGAAAGCGGCGTGATCGCGGCCTTTGGGGCAAAGCCCGAAGTGGTTATTTCCGTAAGCGCCGAAAAACTCGGAAAGGACGCGGCGGGGATCGCGTCTCCCTACCGGCATGACGGCAGGGAGTACGATCACATATTTCATCTCCAGCAGTACGGGCTCAAAACCTGCCGGGCATTCTGGTCGCCTTCCACCACGGCCGAGTCGTTCGCGCGGACCGTACCTGTGGATTACGCGCTGCTCAAGGCGCGCTGCGCCGCGGTAAAAGCCGTGCTGGACCGGGCGGAGGCGGTACGCATTACCGCGCCCGGCGGGACGGATATTATGGTGCCGCTCGCGGGACGGACGGCTTTTTCCGATGACGGCGATTTTTCCGCGCCCGGAAGCGGCGGGAATCTTCCGGCGGGGGAAACGTTCATCAGTCCGCAAAACGGCGCGGCGCACGGCGTTATCGCGTTTGACGGCTCCATCACGCTGTGTGAAGGTGATATCGTGATAGAAACGCCGGTACGCTGCACGGTTACCGGCGGTTTGGTAACGGCGGTTGACGGCGGCCGTGAAGCGCGCCTGCTGCTGGAAACGATTACCGGCGCGGAAACGCGCGCGGGGGAATTTGAGACGGCGGGAAAACTGCCCGCCGGCGCGGGAGAACGCTACGCGCGGAACGCGCGGAATATCGGGGAGCTTGGCATCGGGCTTAATCCCGCGGCGCGGATTTCCGGGCACATGCTTGAAGACGAAAAAGCGTTCCGTACCTGCCACTTCGCCATCGGCAGTAATTATGACGACGACGCCCCCGCACTGATCCACCTTGACGGCCTGGTCAAAGCGCCCACCATTACGGCGTACCTTCCCGGCGGCGGGGAACGGATCATCGAACAGGATGGAGATTTGGCCATCCCGGTTTCCGGCGGAGATGAAAAACAGGAATAGTGTTTTATGCGCGCGGCGGCGTTGATCCGGCTCCTCATTGTTTTTCTGGGATTTTTTTCCCTCACCATGACCGCGCCCCTGATAATGGCGCTGGCGCTGGAAGAAAAAACAATGATCCGCGCCTTTGCCGTGCCGCTTGCGGCATCCTGCCTGGCCGCGCTTCCGGTATTTCTGACATGGCGGAAAAACCGTCCCCGCATCAACACCCGGGAAGGTATTTTTCTTGTCGCCGCCGCGTGGCTCTGTGGAAGCGTGCTGGGCGCCGTTCCCTTCCGGCTGTCCGGCTTTGTGCCGCGCTTTGTGGACGCGGTATTTGAAAGCGTATCGGGCTTTACCACAACCGGCGCTTCCATCATTCCCGACGTGGAAATACTGCCAAAAAGTTTTCACCTCTGGCGGGGAATGTCCCATTGGCTCGGCGGCATGGGGATTGTCGTGCTCACCGTGGCTATTGTGCCCGCCCTTGGGGTAGGCGGCTTCAATCTCCTTAAAGCGGAAACGTCCGGCCCCCTCAAGGAAAAAATTACGCCGCGGACCGCGGAAACGGCAAAAATACTCTGGTTAATTTACTGCGGCCTCACGATTATTATGATTCTACTGCTCTGCGCCGGCGGCATGAATGTGTTTGAGGCGGTAATTCACGGATTTTCCGCCATGGGTTCAGGCGGTTTCAGCACCCGCAACGGCAGTATCGCCGCGTTTAATTCGCCGTATATTGAATGGGTGTGCACAATTTTCATGCTTGTTGCGGGCTTTAATTTTACGCTCGTGTACCGGATTATCCAGCGGCGTTTCCGGGAGGCCGCCGCCAACAGTGAAGCGAAGGCATACGGCCTCGTTATCCTCTCCGCCGGCTGTCTTGCCGCATGTGCGCTGCTGCCCCATGCCGGCTCTGTGGGGAGGGCCCTGCGCCTCGCTTTTTTTGACGTAGCGTCAATTATCAGCACCACGGGCTTTGTCATCGATAACCACAATCTCTGGCCGCCCCTCGCCCGGCTTGCCGTTTTCCTGCTGCTTTTTTGCGGGGGGTGTTCGGGATCGACGGCGGGTGGCATAAAAATTATACGCCACACAATTCTGATCAAGCAGATGCAGAGCGAACTCCGCCGTATCCTCTGGCCTTCGGCACTGTCTTCCATCCGGCTGGATAACCGGCCCGGCAGAAAAGATGTGGTGTACAGCGTGGCGGGTTTTATCGCGCTGTACTTTTTCATGCTTTTTGCCGGGATTGCGGTAACGGCCGCGTCGGGAATGGATCTTTATACGGCGATAAACGCTTCGGCAATCTGCATCGGGAATATCGGGCTTGGATTTGGAGAACTTATCTCCGGGAACGTTATCGCGGCGTCTCCGGGCTTTGTCAAAATTACCCTTTCGTTTCTTATGATCGCCGGGCGGCTTGAACTGTACACGGTACTGATCCTGTTTACCCCGGCCTTCTGGAAACGGTAGGCGGCGCGGCCTCAACCGGGACGTGTTATGCCGCGCACAGAAACGGCTCCCGGTACGGAGGAGCGCGGCGCGGCGCCCGCCGCCCCCTGTAACTATTCGGGCTTTTCCGGTATTATTAAGACAATCGGGCCGTTTACGGGGCCCTCAATGCGGGCCCGTTCACCAGACCGGCGCTGAACGGGCTGCCTAATTCTCCCCGCCGCGGCGGGGCCGGAGGGTTTCGGATAATGAAATTCGCGGAAAGACTTTCGTCCAGGCATTTTTTTGTTTTTAATCTGGTACTAATCGGGGTACTTTTTGGGTTTTCTCTGGCCTTTGTGTCGTTTTCCTGTTCTACGCCTCCGGGGGGAAAACCGGCGGAAGCCCAGGAAAACCCCCTGGTTATTCCCCAGGACGCCCTTGCGGTGGCGGAAAGCCTTCAAACCAGTTTCCGGGCCGTGGCGGAGCGCGTGCTTCCTTCGGTGGTGGAGATAAAAACCGTGTCGGTCAGGCGGCCAACCCTGCCGAACGGCATCCCGCCGGAATTTTTCTTTGGCCCGCGGGACCAGGAGCCGAATCGCGGCCCGGAGCGGCAATTCCGCTCGCAGGGCGTCGGGTCGGGGATCATCGTCCGGCAGAACGGGGACCTGTATTATGTGATTACCAATTTCCATGTGGTTGACGGCGTAACGGAAGTTTCCATCGCCGTGGAGGACGGCCGGGAATACCCCGCGGAAATCGTGGGAACCAACGAGCGGCGGGATCTTGCCATGGTATCATTCCGCACGAGCGACCGGTTTCCCCTCGCCGTACTGGGCGATTCTGATTCCGTGCGGGTGGGAGACTGGGCCATCGCCATCGGCAATCCCATGGGCCTTATGTCCACCGTAACGATGGGCATTGTAAGCGCCATCGGGCGCACGGGCGGTCCCGCGGGGAATATCAACGACTTTATCCAGACCGATACATCCATTAACCGGGGCAATTCCGGCGGGGCGCTGGTGAATATCCGCGGGGAAGTTATCGGGATTCCCACCTGGATAGCCAGCGATAACGGCGGGGGTTCCATGGGACTCGGCTTTGCCATCCCCATCAATAACGCGAAACGCACGATTGACGAATTTATCAACAAGGGCGAAATCAGCGACGGGTGGCTGGGCGTGTCCCTCATCGATACGGACCGCGACCTGGCCCAGGCGCTGGGCCTTACCGGAAAGCGCGGCGCTTTGGCCGTTCAGGTTTTCATTGATTCTCCGGCGCACAAGGGCGGTCTCCAGCCCGGCGACTATATCACCCACCTTGACGGCGCGGAAATCCGCGACCGGAACGCGCTTACGCGGCGGGTGGGAGATCTCCGCGCGGGGGCGCAGGTTACGTTTACCGTGTTCCGCGATGGCGCTTCCCACGATTTGCGGGTACGTATTGAAGCGCGCGCGGCGGGGGTAGACTCAGACGGCAGAAAACTCTGGCCGGGCGTGTACGCCGTTCCCATCACCGACGCTATCCGGCAGGCGCTTCATTTGAATGCGGGCGATCAGGGGGTTATTGTGGCGGAGATCCAGACGGAAAGTCCCGCGGCGGTTATCGGCCTCCAGCGGGAGGACCGGATCATCAGCCTGAACGGGGAAGCGGTGCGGGACCTGGCCGCGTTCTACCGGCTGCTCCGGGAGCGGACGGGCCGGGAATTGTGGTTTGAAGTGGTCAGAAACGGGTCGCGGCTGGAAACGCTCCGGTTCAAACGGTAACGGGAAGCAAAGGAGGGCGTGATGGGATATTCAGACGGGGACGAGGAAGAGGCGGCGGACAAAGGCAAAAGCGCGGGGCAGATGCTCGCGGATAAACTGTTCAGCAGCCGGAAAAATGGCTGGGAAAATGCCGGAGCGGAGGCGGAAGAAAAAATCGACGCCTTCGCGGAGGAGTACAAGCAGTTTCTGGATCGGGGAAAAACCGAACGGGAATGCATCGCCGCCGGGCGGGAACTGCTTGACCGGGCGGGTTTCCGCGGCGCGGGCAGCCCTTCCGCCGCGATGGGCGGAGACGGACGCCGCCTTGCCGCCGGGGACAAACTGTATTTTATCAACCGGGAAAAATCCCTCATCGCGGTTATCATCGGAAAGACGCCGCCGGTGGCGGGGCTTAACCTGGTGGGCGCGCATGTCGATTCCCCGCGCATCGATCTCAAGGCCGCGCCGCTTTACGAGGACGCCGGGTTCGCCCTGCTTGATACGCAGTATTACGGCGGTATCAAGAATTATCAGTGGACCGCGATACCGCTCGCCCTGCACGGGGTAATCATCAGGGCGGACGGCGCGCGCGTGGAAGTCCGCGTGGGAGAGGATACCGGCGATCCGGTGTTTACCATTACGGACCTGCTTCCCCATCTGGCCCGGGAGCAGATGCAGAAAAAAGCGAACGAATTGGTGCCCGGAGAGGACCTCAATATACTTGCCGGGTCAAAACCCTACCGGGACGGCAAGGCGAAAGACCGGGTGAAGCTCAATCTCCTTTCCATTCTTAATGAAAAATACGGCATGGTGGAGGATGATTTTTATGGCGCGGAACTGGAACTGGTTCCCGCGTTCAGGGCGCGGGACCTTGGGTTTGACCGGAGCATGATCGGCGGCTACGGCCATGACGACCGTTCCTGCGCGTTTGCCGCCCTCAGCGCCCTGCTGGAAATTGCCGCGGGGGAAACGCCGGAAAAGACCGCCGTTTGTATTTTTACCGATAAGGAAGAAATAGGGTCCGCGGGCAATACCGGCGCGCAGTCCCGGTTTTTTGAAAACTGCGCCGCGCATCTTATCGCGCTTTCGGAAAAAAATTATTCCGATTTGCTGCTCCGCGCAGCCCTTGAAAAATCCTCCATGCTTTCCTGTGATGTAAACGGAGCGCTCGATCCCACCTGGGAGAGCGTTCAGGACCGGAAAAATACGGCCTGGCTTGGCCGCGGCATTGCCCTGAGCAAGTTTACCGGCGGGAATGGCAAGAGCGGCGGCAGTGACGCCAACGCGGAATTCTGCGGACGGGTGCAGCGTATTCTTACCGCCCGGAATATTCCCTGGCAGTATGGCGATTTGGGCAAAGTGGACAAGGGCGGCGGCGGTACCATCGCGAAATATGTGGCGAATCTGGGCGTCGAGGTGCTGGACTGCGGGATTCCGGTCCTCTCCATGCATTCCCCTTTTGAGGTGCTGAGCAAAATTGATCTGTACGCTACGCGCGAAGCATACGCCGCTTTTCTCCGTGATGCCTAACCAATAAGCGTAACGCTTCCGCGTTACGCTTATTGGTTATGATGCCGGCATGGAATATATACCCGCAAAAACAATTGTAAGCCGCACCAAAAACGGACAGGAGTGGTTTGGCGTTGACTACAATATGAACATTTACCGGGGATGTTCACACGGCTGTATCTACTGCGACAGCAGAAGCCGCTGTTACCAAATCGAAGACTTCGGCAGGATACGGGCAAAACAGGACGCCCTCCGCATCATTCGTGATGAGCTTCTTGCCCGGCGGAAGCGGGGCGTTGTCGCAACCGGCGCCATGAGCGATCCCTACAACCCGCATGAAAAAGAACTGAAACTGACGGGAAACGCGCTGGAACTGTTGAACGCCTGCCGCTTCGGGGCCGCCATCGCCACAAAAAGCAGCCTGATCACCCGGGATACCGGCGTGCTCAGGGACATACAGAGCCACTCACCGGTGATTGTCAAAATAACTGTTACCACGGCGAGCGATGACCTTTCCCGAAGGGTGGAACCGCACGCGCCGCTTTCCGGCGAACGGTTTGCCGCGCTTGAAAAATTGAGCGGGAGCGGAATATACGCCGGAATTCTGATGATGCCGCTGCTGCCGTTTATTGAAGATACGGAAGAAAATATTCTTGCCATTATCCGCCGGGCAAAAGAAAGCGGGGCGCGTTTTATCTATCCGGCCATCGGCGTAACACTGCGCACGGGGAACCGGGAATACTTTTACGCGGAACTGGACCGGCATTTTCCCGGCACAAAAGAAAAATATATGCGGCAATACGGGGAACGCTACCGGTGCGATTCGCCCCGGGCAGGAAAACTTTGGACTGTTTTTGCCCAAAAATGCGCCGAACTTGGACTACGGCACGAAATGAAAGATATTATCGCCGATTATAAGCGGGAACATGCCGCGAAACAGTTTGGCCTGTTTGAATAACGGCACGGGCCGGGGCGCGGCGGAAAAAAGCCGCGCGAAGCCTGAAGCGCCCGCCGGTTATTCCGCCCAGCGGAGGCTGCGCTCCACGGCCCGCCGCCAGTCCGCGAGGAGGCGTTCCCGTTGTGCCCCGTCCATCCGGGGGATAAAAACCGCCTCCTCGTTCCACCGCGCGCGGAGTTCGCCGGTATCCCGCCAAAAACCGGCGGCAAGGCCCGCAAGGGAAGCGGCCCCAAGCGCGGTAGTTTCGCGGATATGGGGACGCACGATGCGGCAGTTCATAATATCCGCCTGAAACTGGAGCAGCAGCCGGTCCCTCGTCGCGCCGCCGTCCACCCGCAGTTCCGTAATGGTTTCGCCGGTATCTTTTTCCATGGCCCGCACCACATCGAGGCTTTGATAGGCGATGGACTCTTCGGCGGCGCGGATCAGATGTTCCTTGCGCGTTCCCCGCGTGATGCCGGTAATAGTCCCCCGCGCGTACTGGTCCCAGTGGGGCGCTCCGAGGCCGGTAAAAGCCGGAACGATGTACACACCCCCTGAATCTTCCACTTTTCCGGCGTAGTATTCGGCGTCCGCGCTGTCGCTGAAAAATTTCATTTCATCCCGGAGCCACTGAATTACCGCACCGCCGGTAAAGACGCTCCCCTCAAGGGCGTAGCGCAGCCGCTCCGGCTGGCTCCGGCCGGCCGTCCCCGCGGCAATGGTCGCGACAAGGCCGTTTTTGCTTTCACACGGAACCGGCCCGGTATTCATGAGCAGGAAACAGCCCGTACCGTAGGTATTTTTTGCCTCGCCTTTTTCAAAACAGCACTGGCCGAAAAGCGCGGCCTGCTGATCTCCGGCGGCCGCGGCGATGGGCACTTCCACGCCCTGGATGTTTACCGTGCCGTAAATCCCGCTTGAAGGCCGCACCTCAGGCAGTATTTCCCGCGGTATATCCATCATCGCAAGCAGCGCATCGTCCCAATCAAGACGGCGTATATCAAAAAACATGGTGCGCGACGCGTTGGTATAATCGGTAACATGAACGCGCCCGCCGGTAAGTTTCCAGATGAGCCAGGAATCCACCGTGCCGAACAACAGTTCGCCGCGCGCGGCCCGCTTTCTGGCGCCTTCAACATGATCCAGAATCCACTGTATTTTAGTGCCGGAAAAATATGCGTCCGGTACCAGGCCGGTTGTCTTTTTGATATAGTCCCCGTGTCCCGCCGCCGTAAGGCGGTCAACCATTTCCGCGGTACGGCGGCACTGCCACACGATGGCGTTGTACACCGGGCGGCCCGTGTTTTTGTCCCACAGTATCGTTGTTTCCCGCTGGTTGGTAATGCCGATGGCGGCAATCTCCTTCGCGTCGATGCCCTTCCCGGTAATAACCTCCATCATGACCGCATACTGGGAAGAATAAATTTCCATGGGGTCATGCTCCACCCAGCCTTCATGGGGATACAACTGCGGGAATTCCTTTTGGGCAATGCCCGCCATATTTTGATCATGATCAAACAAAATCGCCCGCGAGCTTGTTGTTCCCTGATCCAGCGCAAGAATATAATTCATGGTTCCGCCTCCGGTATCTTCGCGCCTGGTGCGCACAATAATTAGAGTCTGTCTATAAAGTAACCGACTTTATGGACAGACACTAATTATAATAGCGTTGTTCATATCGCCGTTGCCGGCGGCTATTTCCGTCCCACCGCGATAAGCCGCGCGGCGGCGCGATCATAGGGCGATTCGTTCCAGTCCCCGTACAGTTCTACCTCCGCGAAACCCGCCTCGCAAAGGAGCCGCCGCAGTTCCGTTGCCGCGTAGAGGCGCTGCGTAAAGGTTTTCTCGATACGGCGGCCGTCCGCGCCGATCAGTATCCAGCGGTTTTTGAGCATGTCCCAGGAATCAAGCGCCTCGTATGCGGTGAGCACAAAATACCCCGCACGCTCAAACCATTCGGCTTCCACAAAATCCCGTACGGCAATTTCCTTGCCCAGCGTTTCAACAATAAAACTGCCGCCGCTTTTGAGGGATTCGTACACATTGCGGGCAAAGAGAAGATCATCAGCGGCTTCCCGGAAATAGCCAAAAGAAATATACAGATTTACCGCAAGATCAAAAGCCGCCGGACGCTTCCAGAGCCGGACATCGGATTCAATATATTCAATGTTCAGCCCTTCGTGCGCGGCATCTTCCCGCGCGGCGCTGAGGTAGGCGGGGGTAATGTCCACGCCCGTTGCCCGGAACCCCCGCCGGGCAAGTTCGGCCGTAATGCGTCCAAACCCGCAGCAGGCGTCCAGAACCGACGGGGGTTCCGCCGCGCGGCCTCCGTACGGTGAAAGCCGCGCAAGGGCCGTAACGCCATCGGCCACCGCTCCTACCTCTCCCCAGCGTTTGCCGTCAAACATGATGGGAGCGTATTCTTTCCAGAAATTTTCATCGTTAAACCATTCCTGATGCAAAACGCCTCCTGTAACATCGCCAACGATGACGTCGCCGTACCGGCGCCGCCGTAATCCGGCAGAGCAGCGATACTACCCCTTCGCGTCAACCTTCGCCGACGCCGCTTCCTTGTTTGAAAGCCGCACTCCGTTTGCCTTGAGACTTTTTACGGCGAAATTCTGCGCCTTGAACGTCTCTTCCAGCACTTTGAGCCGGGGTTTCGGCCTGTATTTCAGGGTAAAAGTAAATTTGTTCCGGGTATCAATGAAGAAGGCCGCGCCCCCGGAGGGCACCAGTGAGTACTCCCGGTTCATGATCCACCCCTCAATGCGGCAGCGCTTGATAAAGGGCAGGCCGGTCGCGGTGTCCCGGTAAATCACCGTGAAGACAACTTTTGCCAGAGCTTCCTTGTCGGCAACGGCGATATACCAGGCGTGCGGCCCCACGAATGTTTTTTCCGGCAGGTCCGACACAAAATACGATCCGTCATTCCGCACGGTGAGCACCCGGTCAAAGGGCGACAGTTCCATTATCGTTTCCCCGTCAACGGCGGTACCGAGATAACCGGTTTTCCGGTCATATTTAAGCGGAACATTTTCGACAACTTCCTTGATGTCGATTTTTTCAAAAGAACCGACTTTGGTCCGCCGCTCTCCCCGGCCATACTCATCGCTGTTTTTTATTTTTGCGATAATGCCGTCCAGAAAACCCAGCGCGTAGGCAACAATGTTTTTGAGGTGAGCGTTGATCTCCTTGATGCGGTCCTGAATCGCCTGCATTTCTTCTCGGGCGCGGTTGATGTCGTACAGTGAAATTCTGCGTATGGGGATGCGGAGCAGATGTTCCACATCGTCGTGGCTTACCCCCCGGGGGCCGATTTCCCTGAGGAAGGGTCCGAATCCGCCCACCACGGCATTTTCCACGCCGCCGGCGGTTTTCATTTTCTCAATGCCCTTGTAAATGCGCTCCTCAACAAAAATGCGTTCCAGCGTGCGCAGGTGGAGTTTGTCGAGAAGTTCTTTCTTTTCAATTTCCAGTTCTTTGGTAAGTATTTTTACAAGCTGTTTCGCGTGGTGCTGAATGACTTCCGTAACAGTCATTACGGTAGGGAGGCCGTTTTTTATAAGGAGCAGATTGACGGAAACCGACTGTTCGCACTCGGTAAAGGCATAGAGGGCGTCAACCGTTTCTTCCGCGTATGCGCCCCGCGCGAGTTTTATTTCTATTTCAACATGCTCCGTGGTAAAATCACTGATGGACTGTATTTTGACGCGCCCCGCGCGGGCGGCGTTTTCAACGCTGTTGATAAGGCTTTCCGTGGTGGAGCCCACGGGCAGTTCCCGGATAACGATACGTTTGGGGTCCGATGTGTCAAGCCGCGAACGTACCAGTACCTTGCCGTTCCCGTCACGGTAATCCGATACATCTACCATGCCGCCCGTGGGAAAATCGGGAAAAAGCTGAAATTTCTTTCCCTGGAGGCATGCCTTTTCCGCCTCCAGCACTTCGACAATATTGTGCGGCAGTATCCGTGTTGACATACCGACAGCGATTCCTTCCGCGCCCATGACGAGCGCCACGGGAATTTTCGCGGGGAACAGTACAGGCTCCCTGTTCCGCCCGTCGTAGGAAGCGGTGTATTCGGTAAGTTTAGGATTGTAAAAAATATCTTTTGCCAGCGGCGTTACGCGGCATTCAATGTACCGGGCGGCGGAAGCGGCGTCGCCGGTATAGATGTTGCCAAAATTGCCCTGCCGGTCAATAAAGTATTCCTTGTTTGCCAGCACCACCAGGGCCGACCCAATGGACGCGTCCCCGTGGGGATGATACTTCATGCAGGAGCCGACTACATTGGCCACCTTGTGAAATTTTCCATCGTCCATTTCAAAGAGCGAATGCAGTATGCGCCGCTGTACCGGTTTGAGGCCGTCCTCAAGATCGGGAATGGCCCGGTCCCGGATTACATAACTTGCGTATTCCAGAAAGTTGCGGTCGAACAGATTTTTAACGTACGCCATTTTTTCCCTTGATTGACACCGTGGGGCGGGCCTGAGGCCATCATTACCGGCGCCGTTTTCTTTAACAAGGGTACAAAATCCGCCCTGTACTGTCAACTACAGAAAAACCAGGCCCAAGCCCGCGAACGGCCGCGGGGTTTCACCGGAGGCAAAACCCACGGGCATTGCCGGGGGCTGCTCAGCCGTTGCGCGGCTTGAGCTTACGAGCGGATGCGGGCTTTTGCGTGAAGCGCAAAAGCCAAGCCCAAGTTTCATCAAGCCGTGCAACGGCTTGATGAAACTTGGGCAGGCTTCCTCGCACGGTACAGTGATGCGCCGCCGTTCACCGCCGTATTCTGAAACGCGGCGTTACCGGCATACGCCCGTACCCTTGGCGGCGCCTCCCGGCGTGGATGCTGCAATGTTACCCGGCATTGTGCCGGCCGTATTGTAAACATTCCGGTGTTATGCACTCCGCCGCCTGGGTCCCGGTAATTGTTCCGCCTCCCTATAGTAAACGTCCCGGCGTTATCTACTGTGCCGCCAGAGGCGTCATCCCGCCTATTGTTCGGGAGTACCGCGCCGTTTCTCAGGGTAAGTTTTCCGCTCGCATTGATCTTAACCAACGATCTCTTCACCGTTACCGTTCCGGCTGTTTACGGTGTTTGGACGGCACAACGAAGCAAACCATAGGTTTGCGTACCGCTCAGATGCGCCGCAATGAGGCGTGGGAAGGAGCGCCGGCACGCAGTTGCCGCAGCGACTGACCCAGCCGAAGCGAATGTATAGCCATTTGCCTATAATTAATATAAGTATTTTGATTTTGAATATTTATTATTTCGAATCTATTTAATACTTTTTGCGGAACTTGATACCGTAACGAAATTATCACTAAAAAAATTAAGGTTATTACATTGGTAATAATCAAAAGATTATAGTACTGTTTGCTGTTTCATTTTATCAGAAAATCTCCTTTTTGTCAAGCGGGTAATTTTTACCCACTGTTTTTAGTATCCACTAAATTTTTGTTTTTGTCAAGTCTTTTTTACAATATTTTTCAAAAAAAATCAGGCCAAATGGCACTCCTAAAAAACGCAGGTTTCGCAGCGTTTAGGTAAGAAAATGCAAGGTCTGCCCATAAACCAACCGGCTTTATGGGCAGACACTAACCAAACCCGGGGAAGCGCCGCCGCGCTTGAACGGACTGTCCGCGCATACCGGAAACGCATTCTGGGACGGCAGGACGGGCGCGGCGCGCTCATCATCGTTTTTTGTGTATTTTCTGCGTCATGTATGCCCTGTATGGCGAATGCTTGATTGACTGAGCTTGTTTAATAATCCGGCGATTATCAGACAATTCTCATGCATCAGTGTTTCTCCCGGTGTGCCATGAATTTTTTTCGTATGGCCTGGTTTAATTTTTCACGCTGCCTGCCCGGCCAGGTGTTTACCCGGAAATTTTTTATCAGATTATCACAAAACATACCGGCGTCTTCTCCGGTAATGGAAAGCACGGAGCGTCCGTCCGAAGAGGCAACGGCAAATGATTCCAGCGTATTCATTAAAACCGGCATGACGGACTCATCAACCGCAATGCTGAACATATATTTTTCTATTTCCAGAAAAACAAACCGGTAATCATCCGGCAGGGAATCCATCAATGCACGGTTTGCCTTGTACTCGGCCTTTTCCCGCATCATTTTTTGTAAGGACTTGATCATTCTTTCCATGTCTATGCCCTCCGGACTTTTTTTGCAGACATCATATTGGTTTATGCGGGAACCGCCTAATAACTTATGTATCAAATGACTTCAGCTTACGCGCTGTTCCGGTTCCTGTCAAGCCTTCCCTGAGAGACTCGCCTGCTTCCCGCAGGGGAAGGGCGGAAAGCGCCGCGCGGAATTCCGCCGCCGAGGACGCGCGCACAAGAAGGCTCCGCGCCTTCGCGCCGCCGGGAATACCTTTTGTGTACGCGGCGAACTGTTTTCGCATTTCCCGCGCGGCAGCATATTCGCCTATATCGCCGGCAAGGATTTCCAGATGGCGAAACGCGGCGGCAATATGTTCGCCGGGCGCGGGCGGCGTCCACGCCGTTCCCGTGAGGAGCGCACGGGTTTCCGCGAAAATAAATGGGTTTCCTTCTGCGCCCCGGGCAAACATAACCGCCGCGGAGCGGGTCTCCGTGAGCATCCGTTTCGCGTCTTCCGCGGAAAACAGATCCCCTGAACCGGCAACGGGAATGTCGAGCCGGCCCGCAAGGTCCGCGATGTGGGACCAGTCGCTTTTTCCCGCGTAATACTGGGCGCGGGTGCGGGGGTGGAGGGTAACAAGGGCCGCGCCGGCTTCCTGTGCGGCCCGCGCCGATTCCCGGTAATTGATGGAGGCATTGTCCCAGCCGGACCGGATTTTTACCGTTACGGGGATGCCGCCCAGCGCTTCTTCCGACGCCTTTACCACAGCCGAAACGATCCGCGCGAGGAGCGGAATGTTGTTAAGCAGGGCGCACCCCGCGCCGTTTCGCACAACTTTGGGTACCGGGCATCCGGCGTTAATGTCTATCGCATCGGGGGCAAAGGGCGCAAGGCGGAGCGCGGCGCGATACATCGTATCCGCGCCGCTTCCAAAAAGCTGAATGGCGTAGCGCCGTTCCTCCGGTCCCCGGCGCATCAGTGCACCGGTTTTTGATTGGCGCGGGTCCTCCGGTCCCCGGACGATGGCCTCCGAGGAAGCGAGTTCCGTAAAGGAAAAATCCGCGCCATATTCCGCACAGATTGATCTGAAGGCGCGGTCCGTCCAGCCCGCCACCGGGGCGAGAAAAATATTTCCCGGCAGGGTGAGGGCGCCCAGCGTTACCGGATGATACAGCGGCATGATCTACCGGAGGCGTTTAATAACGCATATTATTAAACGCCTCCCGCTCCCCGTGTATAAACGGTGCGCCGGCCGGGTATGGTTTTGGACGAACGGCATATTACGGTCCCTCATGAATATGGATCTGGATATGTGGAATGTTACGAAATGTTTCCGTATTGTGGACGGCCATGGCGTTGAGCAGGGGTATCATACGGCGCACGGGGAGGGGCATATCGTTCATAAACCAGTCCAGAAAAGACCGAAGCATCCCGGTTATCCCGTAACAGAGGGTATAGCGGGCGGTCAGATATTCATCGGGCGAAAGAGAATCCCGGTACTGTTCGAGCAGTTCAAAGGGCAATTTTTGTGTTTCACCAAAGATATAATTTTCGATTTGGGGAACGGACAATATTTTTTTCAGGCGGTCCCGGTGTTTTAGCATATAGGCATAATTAAAGTCAAAGACAATCGTGTTTCGTCCGTTCTTTGGGGCGGCCTGTTCTATCTTGAGCAGGCTTGTATGCATCGTATTTGTGAGGTATTCAATGGCGATGTCCTCTTTGCTGCCGTAGTTCCGGTAGAATGTCTGCCGGGCGATACCCGCTTTTTGGGTAATGCCGGAAACGGTAATTTTGTGCCAGGGTTTTTCCTCCATAAGAAGCATCAGCGCATCGAAAATCCATGAGCGGGTCCGTCTGACCTGCCGGCTTGGGGCGTTTGATTTTTGTGACATAATGCCTCTTTTGTAACTTTTTTTACAGATGCCGCCGTCTGTCCATTTTGAAAGCAAAAACATTGACCTTCCGGAAAGAAGATAGTACTTGTTGTTACACGGGTCAAGAGGGCGCTGGCGGAGCCGGCCGTTTGGGACCGGCCCGGGACTGTCTTTCCGGATACCGGCCGGGCGGCCGTACCGGGGCGGTTAAGACCATTCGCCGTAAAAAAACTGTTGAGGAGATTTGTATGCAAACCGGAATAAAGTTCATTATGGCGGTCATCACGATAGCGGCCGCGTGCGCGGTATCTTCCTGTGCGTCCACGGGGCAGTATATGCCCCTCTCGAAAGACGAACCGGTACTGGGCACGGCGCAGGCTGTTTTTGTGGTGCGTTCTTCCCTGTTCTTTCTGGAAAGCGCGAAAGATGCCGTTAATACGCACGCCTACATCAGCCTGCTGGAAGCGGCGGGACAAAAATATCCCGGCGCTGTTGACGTGCGGGATATTGTGTGGGTAACGGGCCGGGCAGTTGACGGCCAGAACACGGAAGTTTCCGCGACCGCCAAAGTGGTGCGCCTCGAATAGGCCCGTGGAGGTACGCGCATGAACACACCGCGGTTCCCGCTTCTCCCGCTCGCCGCGGGGGTATGTATTTTGTTCACTGTTTCCTGCGCGATAACCGGGCGTGTTATGTCCGGGCCGCCAGAGGAAACGGTGCTTGGGACAGTGCAGGTACATTTTACGGTCCGGGATGCGTGGTTTCAGAAAAAAGATGTCATGAATATGCACGTTTATATCCGCCTTCTGGAAAAGGCCGCGCGGGAATTTCCGGAGGCCGTTGATGTGCGCGATATTGTGTGGGTTACGGGAAGGGCCGCAGGTCCCCGGGATACGGAAATATCCGCCGCCGGGAAAGTAGTCAGGAGCGATCCGCATGAATAGCCGCCGTCCATACGCTTCCGGTAACGCGCCGAACGCCGTACGCTCCGCGGGGGGGGGGGGGGCAAAGGCCCTTTCCCCTGCCGGAAGAAACCGCGCCAAAAAATATCTGACCTTTTTATGAACGCCGGTAGAATATTGTCCCGTGAAAAAGAACAGGCGAATCATTGTGGCGGCGTACAATGCCTCCCGCAATCGTACAAAAAAAACGCCATGTTTTGTATTTTGTTTTTACTGCCGGCGTATTTATCCGCGGAACCATTTCCGCCGCCGTTCTCTGCGTTCCGGGACGCGGTGTACAATCAGCATATAGGCGTCATGGAATTGATGCGTTTATATTCCCGGACAAAGGAAGCGTTTGAACAGGAACTGACCGGGGCGGCCCTTCCGCTCGCCCTTTCCCGCGCCGAGTACCTTATGGGGCTTGCGTTCAGGGCCGCGGGCAGGAACGGCGAAGCCGCCGCGTTTTTTGAACAGGGCATCGCCCGCGCGGAAGACGCGCTGGAAATTGCCCCGTCGCCGGAAGGATACCGGCTTTTGGGAACTAATATCGCTTTTTTGTGCGAGGTCCGCCGGTCCTGGGGCTTTACTAATTACCGCAGGATTGAGGAAAACGCCGGAAAGGCGCTTGCCCTTGACCCGGACAACTTTGCGGCCCGCTATCTGATCGCCGCTTCCTCTGTCGCGTCTCCCTGGCCGCTCGGTAATGTGCGGCGGGGCTATGCGCTCCTTGCGGAACTTGCCGGGGAAAACCCTGAAGCGCTGGAACATGAAGATCGTTTTAACCTGTATCTGATGCTGGAAGCGGCCTGCCTTAAACAGAACAAAGACGGGGAGGCGCGGGTCTGGCATGAGCGGGCAGGCGCTATTTATCCCGGCAATATGTTTATCGGTCTTTTGGTCAAATGAAACGGGCCGCGTTGTTTTTACTGTTTTTGTTGTTCGTCTCCGTTCTTCACGCGGAACGGAACAGGCCGTATATACAAACGCTTGATTTGTCCTATGCGTTTTCAGGTTTCCGCAATCATGGCTGGGGCCTGGGATTCTGCCACGAGCAGAAACTGCCGGGGCGGCTGTCGATAAAGGGAATTCTGGGACACATGACCTTCTTGACCGGCATGGAGAACGTGTATTGCACTTCTGTCAGCATATCGTTGTTTGTCAATTACTACCCGCTGGGAAGCGGGCTGGACGGGCCGTATCTGGGCATCGGGAGCGGCTGTGATTTTATGCACTATTTTGGCACAGGCACGCTTCCGCCCGCCGCGAAAGATACCCTGATTCATATAACGCCCCGCATCGGCTGGAAATTGACCATTACGCGCTTTCTCATGATCGATATTTTCACCGGCTACAAAATTATTCTGGCTGATTCGCATAATTAGTGTCTGTCCATAAAGTCGGTTACTTTATGGACAGACCTTGCATTTTCTCGCCTAAAGGCTGCGAAAATGCGGTTTTCAAGGAAGTCTGTCTATAATGTGTCTACATTATAGACAGA
>JAITGJ010000151.1 GCA_031280705.1 Spirochaetaceae bacterium | reverse complement strand
GGCATCTCTAAAAACTTCAGTTTTTAGAGATGAACCGCTTAAAAATGCGTGTTTCACAGCCCTTAGGGCGAGAAACCGCAAGGGAACCTCTGAAAACAACCGGTTTTTAGAGGTTCCCATTAATTATTCAGAAAACAAAACATCAAGTGAATTTACGGATAAACAGGCGGGTTTATGTCAGACTTTCCTATTTTATCGCCGCTTCCCGGCACGGAATCGCCGGACGACCGGGGGTAATGCAAGCGTTCATCGCCGAAAAAAAGAGGCGGTGGATTTTGGCGCTTCCAAATCCGGGCATGGCGGCTTACGTTCGCGCTCATTACGAGAACCAGAAAGGCGGACATGGTTCGTGGGGGCCGGTCGTATCGGCGATTATTCCGTAAAATACCATCAATCGGCTATACGGCATGGTCCCGGAAATACGCGCGCCAGAGCGATGCCATGCCCCTAAGGGACGTTTCCCGGTTGATCAGGTTTTTAAGGTATGTTCCCCAGACAAGGTTATCGCAAAACCAGCCGAAAAAGCGCCGCGCACGGCTCCGGTGGAATTCCGGCGGCTGATAGCGCTCAAGGAGGTCAAGGAAGCGGAGTCCCGTTTCTTCTATATTAACGGAGTACGCGGCGGGAAGGCGTTTTGCCCCGGCGAAGATCCAGGGCATTTTGACCGCCGCGCGCCCGGTCATAACCGCGTCGCACCGGCTCCCGTCCGCTTTTTCGGCAAGCTCCGCCGCCGTGGCAATATCGCCGTTTCCCGCGACGGGAATGGAAAGCGCGGCGCGAAGGCGGCCGACATATTCCCAGCGGGCGCGGCGGCGGAACTTTTCCCCGGCCGTCCGGGGGTGGAGCGTGATCCGTTCCACGCCCGCGTCTTCCAGGCGGCGGCAAAACGCGGCGAGGTAGTCAAAATCATCCGTAAGCCCGGCGCGAAGTTTGACGCTCAGATGCCGCCTGGTTACGGCGCGGACGCGGGAGACCATCTCCCCGGCGCGGTCAAGGGAGGCCATCCAGCGCACGCCCGCGCCGCTCCGCGTGATTGCCGGGGCGGAACAGCCCATGTTCAGGTCGATGCCCGCGGAGGGGAGGGCGTCGAGCAGGGCGGCGGCCCGGACGATCTGTTCCGTGTCGCCGCCCATCAGTTGATACACCACCCGCTCCGGCGCGGGGCCGCCGTCAAGGTACCACTTTTCAAAGGGACCGCCGCCCAGAAGGCCCGCGGCGCTGATCATTTCGGTAAAGTAACCGTCGCAGCCGCCGAAACTTTCAATCAACTCCCGGAGCGGGCGGTGGCTTATTTCCGCCATGGGAGCCAGGAGCAGGGGGACCATGCGGCATTATACCGTATTTGTGAATGTTTGCCTCAAAATTTGGGAAAATTCCTGAATACTTGACTTGCAATTTTCGTTGTCATAGACTATAAAAGATAAGAGGAGCGTGCCGCATGATTGCAAAAAGCGATTTGCCCAGCATCAACGAGAAACCGCCAGAGGGACTCAAGGATGACGGGACTCCCTACCGGGTTCTGGTGGTAGACGATTCTATGTTTATCGCCAAACAGTTGGGACAAATATTCACCTCAGAGGGCTTTGAACTTGCCGATACGGCCGGGGATGGCGCTCAGGGGCTTGAAAAATACAAGGCTTTGCACCCAAACATTGATTTAGTGACCATGGACATTACCATGCCCGTCATGGACGGCGTTTCCGCCCTGGAAAAGATACTGGAATTTGACAAGGAAGCCAAAGTTATCATGGTCAGCGCCCTGGGAAAGGAAGATGTCGTCAAAAAATGTCTCCTTATGGGTGCAAAAAGCTATATCGTAAAGCCTCTGGACCGGAAAAAAGTTCTGGAACGGGTCGTTTCCGTTCTGAAACGTTAGCCTTACGGCGTTTCCCTGCCGTTCCATGATGGACGGGCGCGGGACGGGTCCGTTTATGTCAGCAAACGGCCCCGTATCCCGCGCCGGTTTATTGTCCGGAAAGCGTGCCGTCTTGTGCCGGTGCGTTTTCCAGGGCCGGGAATAATTCCTTTACATGGAAAACCAATGAAAGCTCATGTTATTTCAGACGGTGTATACTGTTTGCACGCTGATATTCATACCGGCGAACTTTTTGAGGGCATCTGGCCCATCCCCCGGGGCGTTTCCCTCAATATTTACCTGGTGCAGGGGGAAAAAACCGCCCTCATCGATCTGTTCCGGGACTGGACCGACGCTCCCCGCCAGATTGACGAGGCGTTCGCGTCCATCGGCGTTTCCTATGACACGGTCGATTATCTCATCCTGAACCACCTTGAACCGGACCATACCGGCTGGCTCAAGGAATTCCGGGCGAAGAATCCCCGCGCGGAAATTATCGCCACGGCAAAGGGCGTCGAACTGGTCAAGACATTTTACAAAACCACGGACGGATTGCGCGTGGTAAAAGACGGCGACACCCTGGACCTGGGCGCGGGCAAGGTCCTCGCGTTTTACGAAACCCCGAACATTCACTGGCCGGAAACCATGATGACTTTTGAAACCTCAAGCCGGACCCTCTTTTCCTGTGACGGGTTCGGATCCTTCGGCGCGTTGGGCGGGCATGTTTTTGACGACGAATTCTCCGCGCCGGAACACGCCGCGTTTGAGGAAGAGTGCCTTAGGTATTACGCCAACATCGTTTCTTCGTTCTCCACCTTTGTGGAACGCGCCGCGCAAAAACTTTCCGCGCTGGACATCGCGGCCGTCGCCCCCAGCCACGGGATCATCTGGCGGGCGGAGCCGAAGCGCATTTTTGAGCGGTACCGGACATACGCCGCGTGGTCAAAAGGCCCCGCCGAAAAGCGGATCGCCGTGCTCTGGGGCTCCATGTACGGCAATACGAAGCGGGGCGTGGACGCGGTGATCCGGGGCATTGAGCGTGAAAATGTCCCCTACACGGCGCTCCGCGTCCCGGACGAGAATCTTTCCTATGTATTGTCCGAAGCGTTCCGTTCTTCGGCGCTGGTACTCGCCATGCCCACCTACGAATACGCGATGTTCCCGCCCGCCGCCTGGATGCTCGATATTTTCCGGCGCAAGCATATTTTCGGGAAACGGGTCCTCCGCATCGGCTCCTGGGGCTGGGTGGGCGGCGCGAAAAAAGAGTACGAAGCGGTCATTGAAAGCCTCAAGTGGGAGAGCCTTGAAAGCTACGAGTGGGCGGGCGCTCCCGAGGCGGAGGACTTCCGCATCCTGGAAGAACGCGGCGCGGAACTCGCCCGCGCCGTAAAGGGCTGACCCGCGGCCGCCGGACGTGCCGGCGAGCCGCGCCGTCCGCCCTTTACGCGCCGCCGCCCCGCCCCGGCAGGTCCGCAAGATCGTAGGGCGTTTCCTGATACACATAGTTGAGCCAGTTGGAGAAAAAAAGATGCGCGTGGGCCCGCCAGCGGACCACCGGGGGCCGCGCCGGATCGTCGCCGGGGTAATAATTCGCGGGGAGCCCGGTGGCAAGGCCCTTTGCCGCGTCCCGGCGGTATTCCCGGTCCAGCGTGAGCGGATCGTACTCAAGGTGGCCGGTAACGTAGATTTCCCGCCCTTCGCGGGCCGTTACGATAAAAAGCCCGGTTTCCGGGGTTTCCGACTCAATGGTAAGCGCGGGGCACGCGGCCGCGGCGGCGCGGTCGCTTGCGCTGTGCCGGGACTGGGGCGCGAGGAATTCATCGTCAAACCCCCGGAACAGGGCGGTGTTTCGCGCGGCCATCCGGTGGGGAAACACGCCGAACAGTTTTGCCGGGAGGTCCCGCTTGGGAATACCGTACCGGTGGTACAGTCCCGCCTGCGCGCCCCAGCAGATATGGAGCGTGGACCACACATTATGGGTTGACCAGTCAAGCACCCCGGCCAAATCGTCCCAGTAATCAACCTCCTCAAAAGGAAGGGATTCCACGGGCGCCCCGGTAATGATAAGGCCGTCCAACCGGATATTTTCCTCCATTACGCGCCGGGCGTCGATATAGAACCGTTCCAGGTGCCCCGGCGGGGCGTTCCGCGATTCGTGGCTTCCCATGCGGAGAAATATCAGATCAACCTGAAGCGGCGTATTGCCGAGGAGCCGTAAAAGCTGTATTTCCGTATCTACCGTGGTGGGCATCAGATTAAGAATACCGGTTTTGAGGGGACGTATATCCTGATGTTCCGCCCGGTCATCGGTCATGACAAAGACATTTTCCTGCTGCAGGGCATCGTAGGCCGGCAATTTCCTGGGAATTTTTATGGGCATGGCCCATGGTAAACCAAACCGTTGAGAAAAAACAAGCAAGCGGGTATGATTGACATACCCGGGGAACCGGCCGGCCGGCGGCCCCGCCGGGGCGCGGTATACCGGCGGGGCGGGGGAAGTGCGGAATGGCGTATAAAGCGATAAGTTTTCTTTTATTTATTGGCGGCGGCATATTCATGGGCGCGGCCACGGCGGGGTATCACCAACTGCTTACCTACTACCGTCAGCAGGTCTATGTTTCGCTGGGAAAAAATTACCGGATCAATATCACGCTCCTCTATGTTTTTGTAACCGGGTATATCCTGGGCGCCGTGGACACGCTCCTGCGGACGGGGACCTTTTACCACGCCGTTATCGCGCTGGCGCTGGCCCTTGCGGCGCTGTACACCTGGTTCTCCATGCGCGAACAGGCGCGGGCCGCCGTCCTGCTGCGGGGAAAGGTTCTTGAGGCGATCCGCGCCTTTGTCAACACGATTGACCTCAAGGACAATCTGTTCAAGGGCCACTCAAAGCACGTCTATGATATCGTCAATCTTTTTTATGAGGAACTTGAAGATTATCACGAGGTGCTGAACCGCGAAAAACTCCTGGACGCCGCGATACTGCACGACATCGGCAAGATCAATATTTCTTCCGGGATTTTAAGCAAGAGCGAAGGGCTTACCCACGAAGAATGGGAAATCCTGAAAAGCCACCCCCTGCGCGGCAAGGAAATGCTTGACGAAACAGGATTCCGCGAGATAAGCGATTGGGTGCTGTACCACCACGAATGGGTCAACGGCAACGGCTACTATGGGCTGGCCTCGGAAAATATCCCCCTGGAATCAAAGATTATCGCCATTGCCGATTCCTACTCGGCGCTTTCCAGCGAACGGGCCTGGCGGGCGCGGCTTTCCCACGAAGAAACGCTGGCCGTGATCATTTCCGGCGCGGGCAAGCAGTTTGACCGGAAACTGGTGGACTGTTTCCGCCGTATCGACCGGGAACGCCTCGCGCCGCTTACCGTAGAGGCCAACGCGGGCCTCCCGCGCGGCAAAGCGGGAAACGGAAAGCGGCCCGGCCCCCCGGTTGCTTCGGCCCCGGCATTTCCCATGACGGCCCGGCCCGTCGACTTCCCCAAACGGTAGCTTGGAGAAGCCGAGAGGCTGCTACAGGCCGCCACGCAACGGCTTGACAAAAATTGCCCCGCCGTGTTAGGGTTATCGTCGCGCTATGGGGAATTAGCTCAGTTGGTAGAGCGATAGGTTCGCAATCTATAGGCCAGGGGTTCGAATCCCCTTATCTCCAATCCCTCCCTCCCTCAATCCGCCCCAGGAAGGCCGCCGCGCCGGGAGTGCCGGGCCGCTTACTCCGGCGGAAATGCCAATGTGATGGCGGCAAAAAAATTTTCAAAAAAAGCGCTTGACAGAAAAATCCGGGCATGGTACAGTGACATTACCGGTTAGTGGCCTGTAGAAGCCGCGTTGCGGCAATTTTTTGGGAAAGGGGGTCAAACGTGTCCAAAAATCGTTTTTTTGGCATACAATCAGCCGGTTTTTCCACTAAAACGCGCGGCGTGCACGCGCGCGTTCCGCGTAAAGACGCGCTGATAACCCCCCCATACGCGCATTTATATCACCACGGGCTAGTACACCATGAAGTCTACAATCTCGGATACAAGTGCCGGAGCTTGATACGGGCATCGGCGGTAGTGAACTGCCAATGTACCGTGGCTTTCTCCGCGTTCCGTGCCGCGGCCCAGGCCCGCGCTTCAGCCCGCATCTGTTCAAGCGCCGGTATCCGCCGGTTCAGACACTGACGGCTCAGTACCCCGATTTCTATCTCCGCCATGTTCAGCCAACT
>JAITGJ010000149.1 GCA_031280705.1 Spirochaetaceae bacterium | reverse complement strand
ACCGCCGAAAGAACCTGCTCCGAAACAACCACGGACTTGATTTTAGCAAGTTCCCCCTCGGGCCGCTCGTTTAATTCTTCGTAAAGCAGGGTGGCGGTAACGGCGCCCAGAATGGCGTCTCCCAGGAATTCCAGCCGTTCGTTATTGCCCCGCAGCCCCGCTTCATTGGAAACCGAGCGGTGCATAAAGGCAAGATTGAGGAGCTCCCGGTTTTTGAAACGGAGTCCCGCGGCTTTGAGGAAAACGGCAAGCTCTTTTTTTCGCGCGGCGTCAAGGAGCAGCGGCCCGCCCCCGCCGGGACGGGCGTACTCCCGCGTCAAAGAAAAATCCGCCCCCGAAAGGTCCGGCGAAGCGGTATGACCGGTCCCGTCTGAGGGACCGGTCTTTTTTTTATTTTTTCTGGGATTTGATGAATTCGTAGGCGTCCCGGACAGTTTCAAATTCGTTGGCCTTTTCATCGGGAATCGAGATGCCCGTTTCTTCTTCGATGGCGTAGACCAACTCATAGGTGTCCAGACTGTCGGCATTAAGGTCTTGACGGAACGAAGATTCAAGCTTCACCTTATCCGCATCGATCTCCAACTGCTCCGCGATGAGCTTTTTCATTTTTTCGAACAGTTCATCCATATATATTCTCCTCGTTAAGGGTAGGCCGCCGGGAGCGCCCCGGTTCAGCCGGACTCTGTATGTTCCGGCCGGAACATACAGCCGGATTTTCCGGCCGGATTTTTCCGGAGAGCGCCGGTTAAACCTTTGAATCCGGGGCGATAACCTGTCTGCCCCGGTAAAACCCGCATTTGGGGCATACCCGGTGAAGCTGAACCTTGTTGCCGCAGGAACCGCATTTGACCAGCGTACGTTCAGTCAACCGCATATTGAGGGTTTGCCGCCGCCGGGTCCGCGCCTTCGACGTTTTCGCTCTGGGTACAGCCATTTCACTAACCTCGCTTCGTTCGTGTTGTGCTGCCGGGCACGAGGCCGGCAACTCGTCCTGTCAATCTAACAAAAGAGGGCATTATTGTCAAGCAAGATAACGCCGAAAAACAGCCCGGTTTTGCAAAAACCGGGCCGGCCTGCCCGGCGCGCCGCGGGGACCGGCCTTTATCCGCGTTTTTTGCCCGCGGGAAACCTAAACGATGCGCGGCCCGCCATCCGCGCCCCGGTCCCGGAATTTGCCCCGCAGGGCCTCGGCCACCGGGGGAGGCACCATGGCGTCGATATTCCCGCCAAAGGCGGCCACTTCCCGGATGCCTGATGACCTAAGCACTAGATACCGGGGGTCCGTTGTGAGGAAAATCGTCTCGATTTTCGGCGCAAGAGCTTTGTTCCACATGGAAAGCTCAAATTCATAGGACATATCGCTGGTTCCGCGTACCCCGCGGATCAGGATACGAATGTCCTTTTCCCGCAAAAATTCCACGATAAGGCCGCCCCAGGATACCACCGAAACATTTTTCCGGTCCCGTACAAGCCGTTCCAGCAGGGAAACCCGCTCCGCCGGGGAAAAAAGGCATTTTTTCCCCGGATTTTCCGCTACTACAACGATAAGTTCATCAAAAAGCGCCGAAGCGCGCTCAATAATGTTGAGGTGTCCCAGCGAAGGAGGATCAAACGAACCGGGAAAAACCGCCTTAATCATTTTGTAAGCGATACATGGTTTGGCAAAAAGATTCAAGAGCGTTTCCGGACAAATTCCGCTCCAAAGACCGGCCCCGCGCGTTCTGTAACGCCGCTCGAAGGAACGGCAAGCCACTGTATGAAGCTATTTTTTTCAGTAGTACCTGTCCATACGGCAGCCTGCCGGGTGGATAGGCCGCCCATAGGGGTAAAAGAAACCGCCGCCGTATTTTTTTTCACCTGCGCGTAGAATTTTTGCTGAATGTGTGATAAACTTGAAAACCGAGGTTATGTATCGCATCCGTGTTTTACCAGACGCTTAAGAGCCTGTTCAATGTGGATTTTTACGGTCAATATACCGCAAAAATCCCGGTTTTAGGGCTCTTTTGGAGCCTGCAAGGTAGAATTGTGGCGTTTGCAACGCCACAATTCCAGATTTTGAACAGGCTCTAAAAAACCGGCCCGGGTTTCCCAAAGGTTACTGGACCTTTTTTGGAAAACCGGTGTAAAGTGATGCCAGTTATTTTATGAAAAATTTGTTTATTGTTTATGGCTTTCTTGCTCTTATGGCCGCCGCCTGCGGTTCCGGTCCGGCTCAGGGGGAAAATAACGGTACGCCGTCCGTTCCTGCCGCCGTTGTTTCCGCTTCCGCTTCCGCGCCCGTTGTTGTTGAAGAGCAATTTGACGCCTCCACCATCACCCAGGAAGAATTCGATCATACCATGATCGATGTCCGGGCGTTTATCGTCGAGCTTAACGGCATTGTCCGGCGGCGCGACTACGACGGCTGGGTGGCCCACCTGTCACCCTCCTATTTTCAGATGGTCAACTCTCCGGCCTTCCTGCTCCGTATTTCCCAAACGTCGGAACGGCTCAGAACGCGCAATATCGTGCTCTTGAGCGCGCGGGATTATTTTATGCAGGTGGTCGTCCCCTCCCGGACCGATGACCGCATTGACGACATCGAGTTTATCAGCCGTACGCGGGTCAAGGCGTTTACGCTTAACCCCAAGGGGCAGCGCCTCCGGCTCTACGAACTGGAAAACCTGGGAAGCGGGTGGCGGATTGTCAATTAAATGGCTCCGGCCCACAATCATGCGGGCCATGGGCAAAACAGCCGGTTTTGGCTCCGTCCGCCGCCGCAATTTTTTTCTGCGGGGCGCTTGATTCCCCCTGCCCGCCGTATCATAATGGGAACTAAGGAAACAGAACTCTTTCAGGCCGGTTCCACGATGAGGCAGCCGGTATAATGAAAAAAGGGGAACAGTTTATGAACAGATTCAAAGTATGTGTCGCGGCGATGGTGATGGCCTCTGCCGCCGTATCCGGTCTTTTTGCCCAGTCCGGCGGGTCCGGCGGCGAAATGTCGGTGGAAGAATCCTACCTCCAGGAATCGGTTGAGGTAATGATCATCCGGGAGCAGAGCCGGTCCGATGACCGGGACGGGAAACTTGTGGCGCTGGCCTATATTCAGGAGGCCATTGACCACGGCAATACCGGCGAGGAGATTCGGGTTGCCCTGGAATACATGGGGCTTGAGGGCATTCTCAATCAAACCAGGGAAAATGGCCGGTTGATGAACAATTATCCCGATATACGCAGACAGGCCGCCGCTTATTTGGGAAAACTGGGGACCGTGGAAGCCAAAAATACGCTGGTTAAGATGCTGCTTATTGACAATGAACCCATGGTGCTTACGGAAATTATCCGGTCCCTTTCCAGCCTCCTCAACGCGGGCATCACGGGCGGGATGGATGAGACCATCAGCGCCGTGGCCTGGATCGTGCGCCGCTACGATACCACCACCCCGGACAATCTTCTGGCCCTTGCCGCGCTGGATTTGTTTGATACGTGCGGCCGGATCAACAATGGCTTCCGGGACCCCGAAGCGATTCAGTCGATACGGCGTATCGCGGCGGGACGTTATATCAGGCCGGTTCAGGACCGCGCGAAAAACCTGATCACCGTCCTTGTCCGCTATGGCCAAAATTCCAACCGGTAACGCGCCGCGGCGGTGTATTGACATATTCGCCGTATCCGGTATAATAGAGGCGTTCCACCCGTAGTGGACTTCCCCACGGGTGGATACCTTGAGAGACTAGCTCATCTGGATAGAGCGTCAGCCTCCGGAGCTGAAGGTGGTGGGTTCGAGTCCCGCGTCTCTCAAAATTTTTAAAAGAGCGGAAACGTAATAAAACCCCAAAACGCAAACCTCAGCCGTATATAGAGGACTCGAAATTTTTTTGCGGCCCCGGGGAGCCGGAAGGCTCTCTGGGGCAAACCCGCAGGGACGCGGGTTTAGCGAAAAAGGCGGCCCGGAGAGAGGCGGCAGGAAGCCGCCGTCTAGTCAAAAGTGCCCGTTGTCAACTATAATCTCACCTAATACGGACCGGGATTTGCGGCCCGCGCGGAGTTGCTGGTCTGCGCATGGCGCGGAAAAGACGGCCCGTAGACCGGGGCGGGAACGCCGCGGGCGGGGTGCGTTTTGCCGCTCCGTAATGAGTTTGGGACGGGACCCGTCAGGCGGGCCGTATCCCGCGAAGGCACTCATGGAACCTGTCATTCTTGCATCAGGCTCACCGCGCCGCAAAGAATATTTTCATCTTTTGGGCATCCCCTTTACCATGATGCCTTCAAATATTGATGAGCGTTTCGACGAAAATCTTTCGCCGGAAGAAGCTGCCACCAGCCTGGCCCGGCGCAAGGTGGAACGGCTCCTTGAACTGCTCCGGGGACGGCTGCCCCCCTGGATATGCGCGGCGGACACGGTTGTCGCCGTTGATGGGGATATTTTGGGGAAACCGGCGGACCGCGCGGAAGCCGCGATCATGCTTGGCCGTCTGCGGGGACGGGAGCACGCGGTGGTTACCGCGGTTGCCCTGTACAATGGCCGGGAAAAACATATTGATACACGCGTGGTAATGAGCGCCGTAACATTTGCGGAACTATCGGACGGGGAAATTGAATGGTATCTGGACACCGGCGAATGGCAGGGCGTCGCCGGCGCATACCGGATTCAGGGACGCGCGGCGTGTTTTATTCCGGCCATACGCGGTTCCTACAGTTCCATTGTGGGGCTTCCTCTCGCTGAACTTTATGCCATGCTCCGGGAAAACGGCTATGCTTACGGGGCGCAGTAACCGGCGCCGGAGCACAAACAACATGGATGGACATCATGAAACCCAAAAACAGCTACGATCTTACGGAAGGGAGCATCCTTAAAAAAATAACTCTTGTCGCCATTCCCATTATGGGAACGCAGTTTCTTCAAATGGCCTATAACCTGACGGATATGTTCTGGCTGGGCCGGGTGGGGAGCCTTGCCGTGGCGGCAAGCGGCGCGGCGGGTATGTATATGTGGCTCTCCATGGGCTTTTTGCTTATCGGGCGTATGGGGGCGGAAATCGGCGTTGCCCAAAGTTTCGGGAAAGGCGACCGGAGCGCGGCCCTGGATTATTCGCGGAATTCCCTGTTTATCAACATCGTGCTGGGCGCGCTTTACGGCGT
Source organism: Spirochaetaceae bacterium (assembly GCA_031280705.1). GTDB lineage: Bacteria > Spirochaetota > Spirochaetia > Treponematales > Breznakiellaceae > JAISQV01. Next base: position 4,688 of record JAITGJ010000149.1, on the reverse strand, counting down.
TACCCTGATCGTGGCGGCGCGGCCCCTGGCGGCGTTTTTCCCTGTCGCGGAACGGGCGGTTCTTGACGGCGCGTCTTCGTATTTAAGGATTATCGGCTTTGGCGTACTTCCCGCGTTTGTTACTGCCGTTATCGCCGGTACCTTTAATGCGTCCGGTAATTCCCGCGTGCCCTTCATGCTCAACAGCGCGGGGCTTCTTTGCAACGTGATTCTCGATCCGGTGTGCATTCTGATCCTTGGCCTTGGGATTGAAGGCGCGGCGCTCGCGACAATTTTTTCGCAGTGCCTTGTCTGCACGCTGATGCTTATTGCGGTAAAGCGCTCCCGTTCGCGGCCGTTTGAGCATTATCCGCTCCGTTTTCGCCCGGACCGGAAAAAAATTACCGGTATCCTCAAATGGGCGCTTCCCATCGGCATTGAAAGCCTCCTTTTCTGTTTTTTGTCGATGCTCTGCTCCCGCATCGAGGCCCGCTTCGGCGCGGCGGCAATGGCGGCGGGGAAAATCGGCTCCCAGGTGGAATCCCTTACCTGGCTTATCGGCGGCGGCTTCGGCTCCGCGCTGGTTGCCTTTATCGGGCAAAATTACGGCGCGGGAAAAACAGAACGCATCAGGCGGGGCGTCAAATTGTCCCTGGTTCTGATGGCCGTCTGGGGCGCGCTGATTGTACTGTTCTTCTGCACCGCCGGAAAACAGGTTTTTTACGTGTTCCTGCCCGACCGGGAAATTGCGGAATTGGGAAAATACTATCTCTGGATATTCGCCTTTTGCCAAATCCCGATGAATGTTGAGGCGGTTTGTTCCGGCGCGTTCAAGGGAAAGGGCAAAACGATTCCTCCATCCGTGGCGGGCGCCGTTTCCAACAGCCTGAAACCCCTGGCGGCGTGGTTTCTTTCCCGTACTTCGCTGGGGCTGTACGGCGTGTGGATAGGCGTTATCTCCGGCGACATCCTGCGGGGGCTTTGGCTCTTCATCTGGTACATCCTCGCCGGGCGGAAAGAACGCCGGGCGGAATGCGCCGCGGCATAACGCCGCCCCTTTATCGAAGCAGTTTTCCGGAAAAGTCCATTGACAGATGATCCGCCCCACCATAAACTTCATTAAAGAAAGGGCGGATACAAGAGTTGTCCGGGAATCGCGCCGGCGCCGGGCGCGGCGGCTGCGGACAGGTTCATGTTTTCCTCCATAAATAAAAAGGAGCGTCTCATGAAAATACGGATCAAGATTATCGGATCCCTCGCGCTAATGATCGCCGCGGTTCTCTGCATTTTAATCGCCATCATGTTTATCAGCGGCAGTCAGCTCAAGACCCGGGGCGATATGATTATCGGCAGTCTTGGAACCCAGATCGAAGAAAATATACGGAGCCAGATTCTCGCCCTTGCCGACGACATTGGCCTTTATGTAACCACGGTTGAGGCGGAAATCGACAACGATATGCGCAACGCCGCGAATTTGCTTGCCGAGGCCGATTATCTAAATAACGGGAACCTTACCCTCGCGGACCTTGAACGGCTCAAACGGATAACGGGAATGTCGGATCTGTACCTGGGCGACAGGAACGGTGTGTTTACCGTTTCCACCGAACCGGGCGCCGCGGGCATCAGCCTGTTTGCCATCTGGGACGGTTACCGGATGTTGATGACCGGCGAATCGGATTACCTTCCGTCCGCCATGAAAATAAAAGTTGAAACCGGGGAGATATTTAAATTTACGGCGATTCCGCGCTACGGCGGACGGGGCGTACTCGAATCGGCGCTGAACGCGGAGTCGATAGAACGCTACCTTCAGGCATATCTGGGAAACAACCCTTCGATACGGTCCATGAATTTTTTTGATTTTACCTATCTTACGCTGACGCAAAATATCGCGCCGGGAAAGCGCGCGGCGTTTGTCAAGGGCAGCACGGTCGCGCCGGGAGACCGCGGATACACTGAAATAAGCGCGCTCTTCGCCGATGCCTCGCGGATAAGCCTCTCGCTCGACCGGGATTCCGCCAGTATTTACTACCCCGTTTCTGTAGACGGCCAGGTACGCTACGTGCTTTACCTTGATGTCGATGCGTCTTCCTATTTTGAGACCGAACGCCTCCTTGCCGGGCCCCTTGCGGACCTGCTTGGCGAAAGCGATATGCTTAACAAAATTTCTTCCATAGCGGTAGCCGCGCTGCTGGTTCTTTTTGCGTTTATTATTTCAATGATGGTGATTCACCTCCTCAAGCCCATCGGCTTTTTTACCGCACTTCTTTCATCATTTGCCGCCGGTGATTTTTCCGCTGCCGTTCCGGCGCATTTACTGCGCAGAAAGGACGAGATGGGAGAAATGGCCGAATCGTTCAGAAACACAACGGAAAAGATGAGGGAATTGATCCGGGTGATACGGGAAGAGGCCGCATCCCTTTCCGGGATAGGCGGGGAGCTTGCGTCCAACATGACCGAAACAGCCGCGTCCATCAACCAAATAACCGCCAACATCAAAAACATGAAAATCAGGACGGCGGATCAGGCCGCCGGCGTAACGGAAACCGGCGGCGCGATGGAACATATTATGCAGAGCATCAACAATTTGAACGACACCATTTCCGTACAGGCGGAAAGTGTATCGCAGTCTTCATCGGCCATTGAAGAAATGCTGGCAAATATCCACTCCGTTGTTGAAACGCTTATAAAAAACACTGCCAACGTCAACACGCTGGCGGAATCTTCCGAAGTGGGACGGACGGACCTGCAGACGGTCTCGCAGGATATTCAGGAAATCGCCCGGGAATCCGAAGGGCTCCTGGAAATCAACGCGGTTATGGAAAATATCGCGAGCCAGACCAACCTGCTTTCCATGAACGCCGCTATTGAGGCGGCCCACGCGGGAGAAGCGGGCAAGGGATTCGCGGTGGTGGCGGAAGAAATACGCAAGCTCGCGGAATCTTCAAGTGATCAGTCAAAAACCACCGCGGCAATGCTCAAAAAAATAAAGGCGTCCATTGACACCATCACCCAGTCAACGGCGGTGGTGCTGGACCGGTTTGAGTCAATAGATCGCGGTATCAAGACCGTTTCCGGGCAGGAAGAACTTATTCGCTCGGCCATGGAAGAACAGGAAACGGGGAGCAAACAGATCCTTGAAGCGGTGAGCCGCCTCAACGAAATTACCACGGTGGTCAAACAGGAGTCCGAGGACATGGCCCGCAAAGGACGGGAAGTGATCAGCGGAAGCGCCACCCTGGAAAAAATCACGCAGGAAATTACCGCCGGCATGACCGAAATGGCGTCCGGGGCCGATCAGATCAACAGCGCGGTGGTGCGGGTCAATGAAATAAGCGGCGAAAACCGCCGTACCATCGGTTCACTGGGGGAAGAAGTAAGTAAATTTACCGTTTAGCCGGGACGCGCGGCATAACCGGACGCCGTAACGGCGATGCCGGTTATGCCGCTAAAAAACTATGTACCGCCCAGCTTGATGCGGGAGCAGCGGTAGAGCTCTTCCCGGAAGGCGGGGGTAAGCACCGTTGAACCGTAGTAATTAATGAGACAGGGCTTACCCGGCCTGCAAAATTTATCTACAAATTTTCGGGCTTCTTCCCGCTGCTTTTCTTCCGGCGTTGAAGCGGGGTCCCACTGATCGGGAATTACGCCGATGATGATTTTGTCGCCGTACTTTTCGTACGCGCCCTGGGTATCATTCATCGCCATGCCGCTCCAGGAATCCCAGCCGGCGGCAATCATGTTGGGGATGCACATATCGACATGGCCGCAGCTATGGAAATCCGCGATGCCGCCCAGCGAATGGATATGATCCGTAACCCGGCGCATGGCGGGCACGATCAATTCCCTGCCGGCGGCGGGTGAGAAGAACGGCGCCATTTGGGATCCCCAGTCATCGTGAATGGTGTAGCTGGTAAGCCCGAAATACTTACGGAAATTGTCGATGATGCTGATATAAAGGTCCGCGAGCGCCTGCATCAGGTCTTTCACCGCGTCCTGCTGTTCCTCATCAATAATCGCCATGGCGGCGCCTTCAAAATCCATAAAGGAAACGAGCCGTTCAAAAAAACCGTTCTGCAGCCAAATCAACGGAAGCGTGTCAAGATTCCTGAGATACGCTTCGTTTTTCTTTGCGGAACCTTCCCAGTCCCATTTATTGATGTCGGGAAATTTAACTTTGCTCTTCCATTCATTCGCGCTTGCGAGAAGCGGATTGCCGGGCTTTACCATGGAGCCGCCGGCGGAAGATACAAACACCCATTCCACGCCAAAAATATCTTTGCCGCCGACAGGAATGCCCGCTTGATCGCTCATGACAAAGCCTTCGCCGTCCACCACGAGGCCGCGGGCGATATTGTCCGGGTAAAAACGGGGAGAAAACATTCCGGTTTCAATGCCGGAAAGCTGCCAGAGGGGCTCGCGCTTCATGGCGGCGATGTAGCCGTCTTTCAGGGGAACCGGCGTGCGCCAAATCTTTGTGGGCGGAGTGCCGGGCGGGCCAAACGCGGGCTGTTCCCGAATTGGGTTCATTTCGCCCGGATCAAATTGAGGGACTGCCATAAAAAACCTCCAAAAAATATGATAACAGCATTGTGGGAACCTCTAAAAACCGGTTGTTTTCAGAGGTTCCCTTGCGGTTTCTCGCCCTACGGGCTGCGAAACACGCATTTTTAAGCGGTTCATCTCTAAAAACTGAAGTTTTTAGAGATGCC
>JAITGJ010000135.1 GCA_031280705.1 Spirochaetaceae bacterium | reverse complement strand
GGATGCCGCTTTTGGGCAGGATGCCGCTTTTGGGCAGGATAAAATACGCCATTTTTATGGCGATTCCTCCCTTTTCCCCGAAAAGCCCCTGTACAAACCCGCGCCTTTTGTGTAGAGTGAACCTGTTCTTTTCCCTTGGACAGTAAGCGAAACCGTCTTGTTAACGATGCCGTTCCTTGAACAACCCGTCCGCGCGCGGGCGGTTGTGTTTTCTGAACGGCGCGGCAGGCGGGCGGCGCTGCTGTGAATGCAACACACTTTTTTTGGAGGAGTTTTCTTATGGCATTGAAAAATGGGGATGTATTCAAGTATTCACTGTATACCCCGCTGTCCGGTATCGGCCTTGCGCTGACGATGTCCTACCTGACCGTGTTCCAGACCGAAGGGCTGGGATGGACGGCGGCGCTGGCAACAACGGTACTGATCATTCCCCGCATCATTGACTTTTTGGGCGGCGCGATCTGTGGCAGCGTTATTGCCAAAACAAACATGAAGTGGGGCAAATACCGTTCGTGGTTTGTCGTGGGCGGCTGGATCGTTTGGGTGGGCATCATCATGATGTTCCTCAACACCGGCCCCTCCGGCCTTCGCTTTCCCCTCGCGCTTCAGGTTATCATCGCCGCGGTGGGGTATGCCTTTCAGAACGTACCGATGAACTTTATCCAGACATCCCAGTTCGGGCTTATCTCCCTGATGGCCGGGGCGGACATGAATGACCGTATCAAACTTTCTGTTACATCGATGCGCTTTATGTACGTGGGAAATATCATCACTTCGGTTTCCATCGTGCCGCTCCTTGCCTTCCTGACCCGGCAATTCGGCGCGCGGCCCGATAATCCCAACTGGTATCACCCCAACGCCTACACCACGCTGGGCATCGCAACGGCGTTTGTATTTCTGATTGGAACCTATGTCATGGCCAGCGCCACCAAAAAATTCGACCGGCCCCAGCCCGCGGGCGGCGCCGGCCAGTCCCTCTCGCTGGGCGATCTGATCAAGGGCGTTGTTTCCAACGATCAGCTTTTAATTTATGTGCTGGTCAACACGATCACGACCGTCGCCATGTTCGCGGCGCTCCCGCTGGGTATTTTCTATTATATGTTTGTGCTCAATAACATGATGCTCCAGCCTGTCGCCATGACGGTGAGCACCCTGTTCGGCCTGGTCGCCGCGATGATCGGCCCCTACTTTGGCCGGAAACTCGGCAAAAAACGGGCCATGCAGGTCGGCATGACGGTCGGCGTCATTGACTCGGTTCTTATCGCCCTGTTCGCGGGCAACACCAATCCTGTCGCCGGAGGAATTCAGGCGGGCTTTATTATCTATGTAACACTGAGCTGCATCACGATGATCGGTTCCAATTTCTTTGCGGGATTTGGCGGCAATTATCTGATAGACGCCGGTGAGTACGGTTACTACAAGACCGGCAAAGATAACCGCGCCGTGGCGATGGGCCTTGGCGCGCTGCCCATGAAGGTCGCCCTGATGGTCGGCGGCGCGCTCGGCGGGTATGGCCTCCACCTCATTGGCTACCGGCCCGGCCAGCCCGTGCCGGCAGGATTTACCCGCTCTTTTATGATGCTGCTGGGCGGCATTCCCGCGGCCATTAACCTTATCGGGCTCTTCATCTTCAGTCTGGGTTATAAAATAACCGACGCCGACGCCGAAAAATACGCCAAAGCAAACATGGAAAAAACCATGCAGGCGATGGCGGCTTCCGGCGCGCCCCCGGCGTAACACACGCCGCGCAAGAACCCCTCCGCCCGGGAGGGGTTTCTTTTATCTGCGGAAACACCGGCCACAGCGGGACGGCGCTCCGCAAGGGCGCACGGAATGTCCCACGGGACATGGCATTAACTGCCCGCCCGGTTATGCGAAATTGCGCCTGAAATTCTTTTGAAAACAGCACAATCTGCCATTTTTAAGTTTCGGGAACCTCTAAAAACCGGTTGTTTTCAGAGGTTCCCTCGCGGTTTCTCGCCCTATGGGCTGCGAAACACGCATTTTTAAGCGGTTCATCTCTAAAAACTGAAGTTTTTAGAGATGCCTTTTCAGAACAACGCTATTGACAAAAACAGGGATGCGGGATAACCATAAATACGGGGAAACCGCGGCAGGAGAAAAAATTATGACCAATAAAGAGCGGAAACAAAATGGGCTGCCATATCATTATGACGATCCTTCCCTTATGGGAAACCAATTTGAATATCAGGAAAAACTTTACGAGTATAATCGCACACGGCCAACCGAACAGGATAAACGGCAGAAACTTCTCAGGGAAATGTTTGCGGAAATCGGCGAAGGCTGTCATATAGAGACACCGTTAAACGCGAATTGGGGCGGGCATCATGTACATTTGGGACGGGGCATTTACTGTAACTCAAACGTAACTTTTGTGGATGATGAACATATTTACATTGGTGATTATTGCATGATAGCGCCCAATGTGGTTATTTCCACCTCCGGGCATCCGGTGCTGCCTGTTTTGCGGGAAAATCATTATGTATATAATTTACCGGTGCATATAGGCAGAAATGTGTGGATAGGTTCCGGCGTTCAAATCAATCCGGGTGTAACCATAGGGGACAATTCGGTAATCGGGGCGGGAAGCGTCGTAACCAGCACTATACCGGCAAATGTCGTGGCATTTGGCGTGCCGTGCCGTGTTATCCGCGCAATAGGAGAAAAAGACAGAAAATATTTTTATAAGGACAGGGAATTGGACGTTTGGGAATAGAGCTGTTCGGAAACTTCGCAGAAACAGTCCTGTTGGGCGGCGCAATGCGTCCCCGGGTATTTGTACGGTTTTATCAACGCATTCGTTTCAATAATTTCATCATAATTTTCTTTACGTGCCTTTTTTATAATTAGAGTTGTTTAATAACTTCAGTTGTTAAACAACTTCCGCTAAAAAATGCAATTTTGCAGCCCCAAAGCGTAGCGCCGGGGCGAGAAATTGCAGGACTTGTTCAATAACCAACCGGGTTATTGAACAAGTCTATTAGAGAGTCCCTTTTGTCAATGCGCTTTTTCAACATTTCTGTCCAGAGGGCAGTCCGCGCCTTTTCGCGTTTAACGCGCCGTATCGCCGTCCGGGGTTTTCAGTTCCGGCCCGCGGCGTCCGCTTCCATTACCATGCGCCGCTGCCACGCGATCAGGTCCCGTTCAAGGCGGCTGTCCGGGCCCGCCGCGTCCGCCATCACCCGGAAAACCGGCTCCGTGCCGGAACCGCGCATCCAGATACAGGCGGCCGGTTTTCCCGCGCCGTTTCTGAAAACAATCCGAAGCCCGCCCCGTCCGGCATCGCCAAACCGTTCAAGCGGGCGCGTCTCCTTCGTCCCCTGGTAGGCCGCCGCTTCCCAACTGGTGATGCCGCAGGCGGCAAGATCGGCGCGGCGTGTCTCCCATTCACGCAGGAATATCGCCTGGTAGCGGTCCTTGAGCGCGCCGTGCTGCGTGGTTTTTACCCGGAGGATGGCGTCATCCGTATAGGCCCCGGTGCTGACATACGGAGGCAGGGAGGCGATAATGTCCGCGAGCGTAAACCCGGCGCGGTGCGGCGCGGCAATTCCCGCCCGGCGCCGCCAAATATCGAAAAAGCCCGCGCCGTCCTGCGCCCCGTTTCGCACGGCGAGGAGTTTGAGGAGGGCCATCACCGTGTTGAGCGGGTCCCGCACCGCCGACGGGTGGGTAATATTGCCGCCCGCCGAACCTTCTCCCAAAATGCGCACGATATAGCCCGCTTCCCGCAGTTCCCGCGCGCGGCTTACCACATTGGCCTCTCCCACTTCGGCGCGGAACAATGCCGCGCCAAAAGCTTCCGCGATGGCGTCAACGCGGAGCGAGGTAGGATCGTTGACCGCGACGGCAACTTTTTGCCGGGGCCGTCCCGCTTCGTCATAGGTAAGCTCCCCGGTCCAAACCAGGTGGGCAAGTTCCGAAACACAGGCCAGGGCAAACACTTCCTGCGCCTCAAGCGTCCGCGCGCGGCGGGCGTGATCGTCCCAAATAACAAGGTTTCCCCGGTCGCCGTCGCAGTCGGGAACATAGCCCAGCACAAAAGCGCCATCCCCACGGTGGAGCGTTTCCAGAAATTCCCGGCACGGTTCAAGAGATTCCCCTTCGGGAACGATGCGGTGCGCAATCGCCCCGGGTTCTGTATTGATGGCCCGGTAACGCGCGCCGAGCGCCGTGATGAACGGCTCGTCGATGGAGCGGGTCCGGGCCGAACCGTTGAGGTCCGCCGCCACGCCCAGGGGCTGTTCCGCGAGCGCGGCGCGGATCGCCGTGATCACAGCGCTGTCTGCTCCCCCGGCGGTTTCCAGGGCGAAATGACCGTAAGCGTGGAGGGCCCGTTCTTTTTCCGCGCTTTCCTCCGCGTATACCCGCGCAATTGCTTCGCCGTCCGGTTCTTGCGCCGGGACGGCGCTTTCCGCGCCGGCGAGAATTTCCCGGAGCCGCGCGGCAAGCAGGGCCGCCTCTGTGCCGGGGAGTACTCCGCCACCGGTAAGCCCGAATTTGAGGCCATTGTGTCCGATCGGATTGTGGCTTGCGGAAATGAAGACAAAGCCCGCCCCCGCATCCGGCGCGAAATCCCGCGCGCGGGCCATGATTTCAGGCGCGGCGGTAATGCCCACATACCGGACACGGCAGTCCAGGGCGATAAAGGCGCGGATCAGGTGATCGGCGATAACCTTTCCCGTAGGGCGGGTGTCCCGGCCCACAAGCACGGCGGGTTGTCCGCCGCCGCGCGCCGCGAGGTATTCCGCAAACACCCGCGCGGCGGCGCGGACCATGATCGCCCGGTCCGCCGAAATGCCGCTTTCCGCGCTTTCTTCATCGCCCGACGCGGCAAAAACACCCCGCCAGCCCGAAGCGGAGAGGATCATGGATTCCAGAATATGAAGCGCCGCCATAGGTTCATGTACTATATCATAGACGGACTTCCCTAAGGAAGTGCTGATTTATTCAACTTTATTCAACGCCGCGCGTTGCGCCGCGCTGCGGGCGGGCCGGGAACTGGACGGTGAAACGGCCCGGGCGCTTGAGGCGTCGCCTGCCCGCCTGGAAACGGCGCGGAAACAGGCTCACGATTTCAGCGGGCGGGAATTTTTTGCCGGAAAAACCGCCGCAGCCGAACAGCATAAAGAGTTAGCATACATAGTGCGCTGGCCCTGTACCCCCATTTTACATTCACAAACCGTATGTTACACTCCATGGAGGAGGCCCGAAGGCGAGTATCATGGCGGAAACCCAGGTA